>CALGEE010000281.1 GCA_937881525.1 uncultured Sphingomonadales bacterium
GCTTGAGCGCGCGCATCGCGATTTCGTCATTGCGGCGTTCAGGCGGCAGAAGGACGGTTTCCACCACATAGTTGTTGATCGGAGGCATGATCATGCCCTCGGCATAGTGCAGCCATTGCAGGTATTCGGCAAAGTTTCCGGCCTCGGGACCGGGTGCCAGCTCAGGCGCATGTTTGGCCGCCAGATACTGCGCAATAGCGGTGCTCTCGCTGATCGTGACATCGCCATCAACCAGCGTGGGTACTCGTCCGTTGGGGTTTATCGCTGTGTAATCAGGAGCACGCATTTCTTTCTGCCCCAGTTGGAACTTTTCAAGTTCATAGGGCAGACCAATTTCTTCCAACAGCCAAACAGTTCGTACAGCGCGCGACTGAGGTGCAAAATAGACTTTCATACAATTCCCCTAAGATATGCTCCGAATACGGCAGCGCCGTAGGTGTCCCGATTGGATTTGCTTGACAAGTAGAGGACTTCAACTTTAGTGAGTAGTCAATTCAAAAATTGAAGTGACGCATTATGAGCCGTTCTGACCTACATTCGCAAACCTGTAACATTGCGCGCGCCGTAGCGCAGGTGGGCGACGAATGGACGCTACTGATTGTGCGGGAAATGTTCCTGCGCACTCGCCGCTTCGATGATTTCCTACGCCTCACGGGCATGTCGTCCCACCTTCTGTCACTGCGTTTGAAAAAACTGGAAGCGCAGGGGTTGATCCAGCGCGAGCCTTATTCCCAGCGCCCGCTACGCCATGAATACTGCCTGACCGAGAAAGGTCGCGATTTGTGGACGATCATCATCGCGCTGAAACAATGGGGCGATCGTTGGCTGGGTGCCCAGGATACGCCCGTCCAGATCGTTCACAAAATCTGCGGTCAAATCACCAAACCACAAATGACCTGCCCGGATTGTGGCGAACCGATTGACGCCCACGACGCCGAGGCCAGGTTGTCTCAACCCTTTGAAATAGAACGACAAGCCGCAAGGCGTGTGCCGTGAAAACTGCCAGAGGTCAAATCCATGGACTATGAAACACTTCGCTTTAAAATTTCTGATGGCGTCGCGATAATCACCTTGGATCGCAAGGACAACCCTGCCAACGCGTTGAATGCGCGCATGGCCGAAGAGTTGTTTGACGTAGGTTTGCGTTGCGGGGCGCCAGACGTGCGCGCCGTGATCGTCAACGCAACTGGGAAGATGTTTTGCGGCGGCGGCGATCTTGCCGAAATGGACGCCGCCCCTGACAAACCCGCGCATCTGACCCGAATGGCAACGTTGCTGCATGCAGGGTTGATCCGGCTTGCCCGGATTGACGCACCGGTCATCATGGCCGTGAACGGAACCGCGGGCGGAGGAGGGTTCTCGATAGTATTATCTGGCGACTATGTCATCGCGTCAGAAAGGGCCAAGTTCGTTTCGGCCTACACGTCATCCGGGCTCACGCCGGACGGATCGTCGACCTACTATCTGGCGAAACATGTCGGTTTGCTGCGGGCAAAGGAGCTGATGCTGACAAACCGCGTCTTGACGGCTGCCGAGGCTCAGTCCTGGGGGTTGGTCAACAGGGTGGTGCCCCCAGAGACTGTGATGGACAAAGCCTGTGCGATGGCACAGCAAATAGCATCTGGGCCAACAATGGCGTTTGGTGGTGTCAAAAGGCTTCTGGACACGGCATTTTCAGATGGCCTGGAAACCCAGCTGGATCGCGAGACACGATCCATCGCCGACATGATGCGCACCAACGACGGACCAGCTGGGATATCGGCTTTTCTGGCTAAGGAAACGCCCCGGTTCGAGGGGACGTGAACCAGTATGACAGCATCTCAGAGAGATGCGTATCGGACAACGTTTCAAACAAAGACAGGGGCAGAAATGAAGACAGATGAAGAGCAGACACCAGGCCTTCGGACGGCCATTTTGGCTGGGTGCATGGTGGCCTTTCTGGGCTTTGGATTTGCCGCCACGTTTGGTGTTTTTCTGACGCCCATATCTCAGGACCTTGGCTGGGGTCGCGAGGTATTCTCTCTTTCCGTCGCAGTCCAGCTTCTCACCTGGGGATTTGCCCAACCCATCGCCGGGGCGATTGCAGACAGGTTTGGAACGGCGCGGGTTCTTGCCTTTGGCGCAATATGCGCAGGTATCGGATTTGTCCTGCGCGGGATGACGGCCGATCAAACATTATTTGTTCTGACCGGCATTCTGGTCGGTGCAGGTACCGGAGCGGCCTCGTTTCCGATCGTGATCGGCGCCCTGGGCAAGATCGTGCGCGCAGAACGCAGAAGTTTCATCTTGGGACTTGGGACCGCTGCGGCTTCGCTTGGGATGTTTGTCGCGGCGCCCACGGCGACAACTATGATTGTCACGATCGGATGGCCGACCGCGCTGATGGTGATCGGAGGCAGTTTCGCACTCATCCTGCCTTTCCTGATCTTCATCGCGCGCGCGGCAAAGCCGACCGCGACCGGTTCCAGCGCGGGTGATTTCGGACACGCAGTGTCGATTGCCTTCACCGACCGGAGTTATTTGTGCTTGTTCTTCGGCTTTTTCGTTTGCGGGTTTCACGTGGCCTTTATCCAGACCCATTTGCCAGCCTATCTCATGGACCTTGGCCTTGCTGCATCTATCGGGGCTTGGTCGCTGGCATTGATTGGCTTGTTCAACATTGCGGGATCTTTCTTCGCGGGTTGGTCGGGCCAGAAGCTTTCCAAAAAAGCGGTTCTGAGCGGCATTTACTTCGCGCGCGCCGTGGTGATTGCGCTGTTTATTCTGGTGCCGGTCACAGAGGCGAGTGTTCTGGTATTCTCGGCCGTTATGGGGCTGCTCTGGCTTTCAACAGTACCATTGACCATGGGGCTGGTGGCGCAGACACAAGGGTTGAAGTTCCTCTCAACCTTGGCGGGCCTTGTTTTCCTCAGTCACCAAACCGGCAGTTTTGCCGGTGCCTGGCTTGGAGGTCGCATCTATGACGTAGCACAAGACTACACGCCGATGTGGTGGGCCGCAGTGGTGCTGGGCCTGTTGGCGGCGTTGATCCACCTTCCCATTCGCGAAGAGCCAGGACCACTTGCGCGGGCCGAAGCGGGGGCTGATGCGTGAACTGAAAGGTGGAAAGAACCAGAGTCTGCTTCGTCCCACATCTCGGTCCTTACTCCAAGCTGCAGCGAATGACTGGTTTGGGATCCGTCGACCACTGTCGCGGGAGCAGTGTTGCCCGACTTGGTTGTGGCCAAACCTACCAAGGATTTCTCACGACCTCGCACAACCACGCCACCTTCGGGTGTCTCTTTTCGCCTAGATAGCAGCCGAACCTGCCTCAACTGCAGCGCAGACCATTTCTGACAAGCATCGAAAAATACGTAATTTTTTGAATCCGTCTCGATTTGGGTGAAGGGCGGGTGGAAAGAGACGCGGGGCGTTCAGAGACCGGTTTCGGGCTAACGGCCAATCTCCGAAAGTCGGATGGCTCAGCTAAACCCCTATGAAAAATAAGGAAAAAGGCCCCTTCACGGACTTCATCTCGGGTTTTCTATGTGCAAGTGGCGGTGCTGTCAGACGAAAGAGAACTCGCATCGGATTTCTGGCGCAGCCTGAACCTACGCGCTCACTATTGACGTCACTCGGCAAGAGCCGCGGCACGGTTCAGCTTGAAATTGGTGCGTGGGTATAGATGGCATTCCTGCAGCCTCACACAGCCAACCTAACCCCACACCCAGCCCTCGTAGCGCCTTAAGCGGACCATAGCG
>CALGEE010000282.1 GCA_937881525.1 uncultured Sphingomonadales bacterium
AAAATCCTGACAGTTCCGGCATGGGTTCTATTGCCCGGCGTAACCATGGTGTCATTCGTAGGCATTTATTCCCTGTCAGGCAGTTACTTTGATCTGCTGATGATGGTGGGATTTGGTGTGCTGGGATACATCCTGCGCAAGCTGGATATTCCTACGGTGCCAGTGATCCTTGGCATTCTTCTTGGTGGTCATATGGAAAACGCTTTACGTCGTGCAATGACATTGTCCGACGGGGATGTTATGTATTTGTTCAGCTCACCCATTGCGATAGGTTTTTGGATCGCAGCAATTGCGGGCTTTGTCGCACCTATGTTTTTGCGTAAAATACTGACAAAACCCCAAGCTATAAAAGGTTAATATGACAACACGTGTTTTGATCCCCTCTGGTGCCCTCGGCCTGAACTATGACCAAGTAGCACTGGACCGTGGAATCGCCATGAAACCTGACATCATTGCGATCGATGGGGGATCAACCGACAGTGGCCCAGCCTATCTAGGGCGAGGTGTGTCAAAATATTCACGTGCATCCACAAAGGTCGAATGGCGCGGCTTGATGGAAGCACGAGCAAAGGCGGGTGTACCATTAGTTATAGGCACATCTGGCACTTGCGGGGCCGACAATGCGGTAGATTGGATGCTGGATATCACGCGTGAAATCGCCACCGATCTGCGGCAAAGTTTGAAAATCGCAGTGCTGCGCTGTTCCCAAGATACGGCGGTAATGAGCACAGCCTTTTCCGATGGTCGCATCACTCCCCTGCCCGCCGCGCCAAATGTAACCGCAGACGATTTTGCCACCTGCACCAATATCGTCGCACTAGCTGGCGCCGAACAAATCGCCGCAGCACTTGAAACTAAGGCCGACATCGTAATCGCTGGTCGCACTACAGATACCGCCATTATTGCCGCCTTGCCCATAATGCGAGGCAATGATGCAGGGGCCGCATGGCATGGGGCAAAAATCGGCGAATGCGGCGCGCTTTGCGCATCCAACCCGCAATCCGGCGTAGTTATGGTGGAATTTGACAATGACGGCTTTACTGTGATCCCGCTGGCCGATGGCGCGCAAGCCACGCCCCATACGGTTTCCGCCCATATGCTTTATGAAAATTCTGACCCGTTTATCCTGTATGAACCGGGTGGGTATCTGGATGTAACAGACGCGACCTATGCTGCGCTTGACGATACCCGCGTGCGTGTCACAGGATCAAAATGGGTACCGTCAGATCGTTATACCGTCAAGCTAGAGGGTGCGCGACCTGCGGGTTTTCAATGCGTGTTGTTGTGCCTGTTGCGCGATGCGCATTATGTAAAAAATGCGCAGATCTGGGCCAATGACATCATCAGCAAATGTCGCAGCAAGGTTATCAGGCGGCTTGGGTTGGCCCCAGAGGAATTTGGAATTGAACTGCGGCTGATGGGTCAGAACGCCAGCTTTGGCACGCTGGAAACCCATGCTGCACAACCCCATGAAATAGGCGTGCTGGCGATTGTCACTGCAAAATCCAACGCATTGGCCATGGAAATCGGCCAATTCTTAAACCCCTATTTGCTGCACCATCCACTGACACAAGCCGAGGAACAGCCCACCTTCGCTTTTCCATTTTCACCGGCTGAAATTTCCCGTGGCCAAACCTATGAGTTTTGCCTCAATCACATCCTCACGCTTGATGATCCGATGAGCGCCTTTCGACTGGAACAGATACAAATTGGCTAATCTTGGTGAAATAGTACAAAAAATACGATCCAAAAATGCAGGCCCATTTTGGTTAACGGTCGATATCTTCTGCGGCACACCTCATGCCTATGAACATGTAATCGCGAGGCTTTCTAGTGCTACTGTCGCCAAAGCCTTTGGTGTGAACCCCCAAGATATCAAGCGTTTTGACATTGCCAACTTACATGTGGTGAAATTCAGTCTGCCCCGCCCCCATGTGCA
Source organism: uncultured Sphingomonadales bacterium (assembly GCA_937881525.1). GTDB lineage: Bacteria > Pseudomonadota > Alphaproteobacteria > Sphingomonadales > Sphingomonadaceae > Sphingorhabdus_B. The sequence continues at coordinate 1,940 of CALGEE010000282.1, forward strand.
AGGTTCAACCCTTGATCCCGACATGCACGGCGCATCTTGGGCGGCGTTGCTTGCCGAATTGCCGCTGGAAAACTGACGTGGGATGCTGTTAGAGGCTGCTGTCAGACGAATGAGAACTCGCATCAGATTGCT
>CALGEE010000283.1 GCA_937881525.1 uncultured Sphingomonadales bacterium
GTGTAGAGACCGCCCAACAAAAGGACGGAAATACGCAGACAAATAATACAGTCGTTCGATAACTGTCCCAACATACTATTACTTGTACGCACGAGACGAACGGTATAAATTTCACTGGCTAACATTACACACTCCATCAGAAGAGAAATAATTAGTGTCAGCTAATATCACATCAATGGCTTCTACAATTCGCACAGGCGGCACTCAGCTTTGGGTTGGAAAAGCCCGGTCACATTCGAACGCAAAGTGGCTTAAACGAGCACAAGGGGCAGCACGAAAACGCGACAGGTCCACAGCACATATACCTATGTTTTGACACATTTTGTTTTTTCAAAAATCTTATTTAAATACCAAAAGCCTTGATACTTCGTCTGGAGAACCAATTTGAAGCCCTTGGCGTTCTGTCAGGGTACGGACAAAGTTTGAGGCATCTAGCAGTGAGGCATGTGTGCCTGTATCAAGCCATGCATAACCTCGCCCCATTTTTTCCAAGTGCAATGTGCCGTCGTGCAGGTAGGTCTCTAACAGCGACGTGATTTCTAATTCGCCTCGCGCAGAGGGTTTCACGTGTTTAGCCCGTTCAGCTGCGGACCCATCCACAAAATACAACCCAGTCACCGCATAATTTGAGGGTGGAATATTTGGTTTTTCGATAATGCTTTGGACTCTGCCATTTTCATCAAAGGCGACAACTCCATAGCGTTCAGGATCTGCTACGTGATAGCCGAATACAGTCGCGCCCGCCGTTTGCTCATCTGCTGCGGCCAAAATCTCTGGCAAACCATGACCAAAAAAAATATTATCGCCTAAGATCATCGCCGACGGAGCACCTTCTAGGAAGTCTTCAGCCAAAATAAAAGCCTGGGCCAATCCATCTGGTGAGGGTTGAACCTTGTATTTCAAATGAATGCCCCACTGACTGCCATCACCCAGCAAACGTTTGAACTGTTCCTGATCTTGGGGGGTTGTGATTATCAGAATGTCACGGATCCCTGCCAGCATCAAAACAGTCAAAGGATAATAGACCATTGGCTTATCATAAACTGGCAATAGCTGTTTAGATACAGCTATAGTTACAGGATGAAGCCGGGTGCCCGATCCACCGGCTAAAATGATGCCTTTTCGCTGTGTCATGTATTTACCTCTAACTCTTTCAATATTCTGGTTAAACCAGTTTGCCAACAGGGGCGCGTGATACTAAAGGTACGTTCTGTTGCACTGCAGTCCATGCGCGAGTTCAGGGGACGTATAGCTGGTGTCGGGTAAACATTCGTTGGTATTGGAGTGACGACGGCAGATTTTCTGGCTTGTTCAAAAATCGTGGTCGCAAATGCAGCCCATGAGACATCCGGTGTACCACTAAAATGATAGGTGCCGGATTTGGACGGGTCTTGGATCAGTTGTTCTGCAATATTCAAACAGGCCGCTGCAATATCACGCGCAGGGGTTGGCCCGCCGATTTGGTCTGCCACCACGTTCAATGCATCTCGTGTCTCGGACAGGCGCAGCATAGTTTTAATAAAATTCGCCCCATGCGCCGAGAACACCCAAGACGTGCGCAAAATCACATGCACAGCACCACTTGCTCGAATACCGGTCTCTCCTGCAAGCTTACTGCGGCCGTAAGCATTCTGTGGAGCGGTCTGATCATCAGGGGCCCAAGGGGCCTCACCCGTACCATCAAACACATAATCGGTTGAGATATGGACCAAAGGAATGCCTAGCTCTGAACAGGCCTGTGCCATTGCTGTTGGGGCATCTCCATTGACAATAGTGCCAAGGGCTTCTTCGTTTTCGGCCTTATCCACAGCCGTGTAGGCCGCGGCGTTTATGACCGCTTTTGGGGAATGATGTTTGATAGCATCTTTACATGCCTGTGGATCCAATAAATCGACATCTTCTCGGCCCAAGGCTGTTACATCCCCAATTCGCTGTAATTCGATCGCGACTTGGCCCGTTTTGCCAAAAGCGAGGATCATGAACTGGTTCCCAAGCGTTGCCCAACACCTGATCGCTCTAATAGTGCGCGCCACCAGTCCTCGTTTTCCAAATACCACTGGACGGTCTTTTCCAGACCTTCCTCAACGGTCACAGAAGGCCGCCAGCCCAATTCATCACGAATACGTTTGGGGTCGATGGCGTAGCGTGAATCATGGCCCGGTCGGTCAGCCACGAATGTAACGAGGTCTGCGTAACTACCGCCATCACGTGGGAGCAGACGATCTAGAATACCACACAGTGTTTTGACCAACTCAAGGTTGGAGCGCTCATTCTCGCCGCCAATATTGTAACTGCACCCCAAAGCACCTTTTTCTAGAACCAACAACAGTGCGTCTGCATGATCCTCGACATAGAGCCAGTCACGGATATTACTACCGTCTCCATAAATGGGCAACGGCTTACCTGCTAGGGCTTTAAGGATCACAACAGGGATCAACTTTTCTGGAAAATGATAGGGGCCATAGTTGTTGGAACAATTCGTCAAAACCACAGGAAGCCCATAGGTCTCATGCCACGCACGGACCAGATGATCCGAGCTGGCTTTCGACGCGGAATAAGGGCTGCGTGGGTTGTACGGCGTTTCTTCAGTGAACATGCCCGTTGGGCCCAATGATCCGAACACCTCATCCGTGCTGATGTGATGGAACCGGAATGTCTCAGGCCGATCCTGCGCCTGCCAACAGCTACGGGCCACCTCAAGCATGTTAAACGTGCCGTTGATATTGGTCTCAATAAAATCTGCAGGTCCGTCAATTGATCGATCTACGTGGGATTCCGCGGCCAAATGCATCACGCCATCAGGTTTGTGTTTGGTAAAAACGGCATCCAGAGCCGCAAAATCCCGAATGTCGACGTGTTCAAACGCATAATTAGGATGGTCTGCCACGCTGACCACATTGCCCAAACAGGCCGCATAGGTCAGCGCATCGACATTTACCACAGAATACCCCCGAGCAATCGCGAGTCGCACCACTGCAGAGCCAATGAATCCTGCGCCCCCAGTGATCAATATCTTCATGAATTTTCACCATAAATAAAGGGACTCTCAAAGTCACCTAATGCAGGAGCAACCGCGTCTTTATCGCTCAGGATAGGATCACCAGACAAAGGCCAATCAATCCCACACCTGTCCCACCGCACAGTACCCTCAGTCTCGGGTGCGTAATAATCGGTACACTTATAAACAATCTCGCTGTCTGGTTCTAAGGTGACAAACCCATGGGCAAACCCAATAGGAACGTATAACTGATGACCATTCTTTGCCGTCAGCTCATGCCCCTCCCATTCTCCATAGGTTGGGCTGCCGCGACGGATGTCAACAGCAACATCAAAAATCGCCCCACGAGCACATCGAACCAATTTGCCTTGCGCAGCGGGTTGTGCCTGAAAGTGCATGCCGCGTAGGGTTCCAGCAGCGTAAGATATGGAATGATTATCTTGCACAAATTCAATAGCAATCCCAATTTTAGACAACCGATCTCGATTGTACGTTTCAGCAAAAAAGCCTCTAACATCATTAAAGCGACGCGTCTCGATCAAGATGAGACCTATATTTCCAAGCTTATATCCCAAAATCCTTAGCCTTTGCTTATCGCCAAAATACTCCGCAAAATTTTTTACTTAGTTTGGATTAAAATTACATCGAAAACAATACCGCAAAAACTATTTCGAGCGAGTGAACTGAGAAATCGCAACAGAAATGTAAAATCAACAGACGTTTAATTTGTCAAAATAGCCTACATCCAGAACCCACATAAATTGAGGACCACTTTTGGAACCGCTTTGATATCTTGAAAACAAAATAAGTAACTGTAACTAAATGAAAATATAGAAAGTTCGGCGTCCTCTTCTGGGCACCAA
>CALGEE010000284.1 GCA_937881525.1 uncultured Sphingomonadales bacterium
AAGGCGACGAAATCGGAACTGTCTTCAACAGCCAAGGCATTGAGGCGCGAGCCGAATTTGTGCAGAATGACCGTAATGGCTGGCGCGGGGCCAGCGGCGTCCAATACCAGACCCGCGATTTCGAAGCGATTGGCGCGGAAGCCTTTGTCCCGCCCAACATTACGCGGCAATTTGGCCTGTTCACCCTGCAGGAATATACCAAAGGCAATCTCGATGCCGAGGTCGCCATACGTTTTGACACGGCAGAGCTTCGCGCCGACACTTTGGGCCTTTCGCGCTCATTTGATAATATCTCCGCCGCATTTGGTCTTGGCTACCATATTGGCGATCTGAAGATCGGCGCGAATATCTCGCGGACAGGCCGCGCACCGGCGGTGGAGGAATTATTGTCCAACGGACCGCATATCGCAACGCAGGCTTACGAAATTGGTGACCCAGATCTGAACAGCGAGCGGGCTTGGAATGGTGAACTCTACGCGCGCTTCGAAACCTCCGAAACCGCGTTCAGCGCAACTTTATACACCAACCGCTTCGACAATTTCATTTATGAAGGCGAGACTGGCGACATCGAGGATGATTTGCCCGTCTTCCGATATTTCCAAAATGACGCAAAGGTCTGGGGCCTGGAATTTCAGGGGTCAAAACGCCTTGCGAGCTTTGGTGACATGAACCTGTCGGTCGATGGCGTTGCGGACTACACCCGCTTTAAAATCTCTTCAGGTGGCGGCAATGTGCCCCGTATTCCGCCCTTGCGTCTTTTGGGCGGAGCCGAACTAAGCGGCGGCCAGATTGACCTGCGCGGCGAAGTCGAATGGAGCGATGCGCAGACCAAGACGGCCGCATTTGAAACGCCAACCGCGGGTTTCACATTGGTCAACGCTTCGGCAACATGGCGGCCGTTCGGGCGGGATCACAATGTCGCGATCATTGCCTCTGCGAATAACCTTTTCGACGTTACCGCGCGGCGTTCTGCATCTTTCACTAAGGATTTCGTTCCCTTAAGCGGGCGCGATTTTCGGGTGACTGCACGGGTCAGCTTTTGATTGCTGGCGCGTGTTCATGAAAGCAGTTGCACCGGTTGGTCAGGCTGGCGACCGCGGGACCTGCCCTAAACGGTAAGCGGAACATTTCCCACCGCCTCACGTTCTTCATAAGGGCCAATTGAGGTCAACATCTTTGGAGAATATGATGCGCAAAATTGCAACGATCATTCTGCTTTCGGCATCTTTGTTAGCCGCAGCCTGCAACACCGTTAAGGGCGTGAGCGAAGATATTGAATCGGTCGGCAAAGCTGGAAACCGCGCAATGTAAGAGATAGTAAATTGACGTAACACAAGGGCTGGAGGGAAATCTCTGGCCCTTTTTGTTTGGATGGGCCCGCACACACCAATAATTTCCAACACGCGCATCATTATTTACTACAAACGTGGCGCGCAGTTTCGCATGCGGAAAAAAAGGGGACGGCCGACGCGGAAGCGCTGGTGCTGCTTTCGACTGATGGTGTTGGTTGAGTAAGGCTCTTTTGTTCCATCAGTCTATGACCCGGAGCCGCCTTTATCTTGGCAGGGCTGCTTTCCTTGGGGGTGAAGGTTCCTAAAGACCCCAAGGCCGTCCATCACAGACGGGGCGGTCTCCCGCCACACCCAGCCTCTTGTGCGCTGTTCAGGGCTTGATGCAACAGGCCCTTTTTGAAGGCTGAAGCAAGCACCCTATCGCGCCGGCCGTGCCAGCGAGTTGCCCCGCCAGCGTTCCCATCATCCCGACCCACGTTCTAGACCGCAGCCTGAATGACGCGAATCAAATAACCGATATGGTTATTTGTAGGAAAGTGTTTTTTGTGTAAATTCTACGTCGCGGCTTCTTCGACGCTTGCTGCTTTTTTACGGCGGCGGCGGGTGAACCAAATGGCAATGAGCGCCAGTTCGAACAGCATGCATAAGGGGATAGCGAGCAGCAGTTGCGACCCAATGTCAGGCGGCGTTAAGACTGCGGCGATTGCGAACATGCCCACAATCGCATAACGGCGCGCGGCGCGCAGTTGTTCCAGCGTAACCAAGCCAGCGCGCTCCAACAACATGAGCAACACCGGCAACAAGAAGGAAATGCCAAAGCCGAAAATGAACTTCATGACAAAGCTCAAATAATTGTCGACGCCGGGCAGCGCCTCTTGCTGGACACCGCCAACTATGCCGCCAAAGCCAAGCAGATATTTCAGCGCGACGGGTATCGCAATATAATAAGCCATGGCCGCACCAAGCAGAAAGAGCACTGGCGTGGCGAGCAAGAACGGCAAAAATGCGTTTTTTTCCTTTTTGTAGAGGCCAGGCGCCACAAAGCGCCACAATTGCGTCGCAAACACAGGAAAGGAAAAGAAGGTCGCAGCAAAAAATGCGACCTTGATCTCGACAAAAAACGCCTCGAATATCGCGGTGTAAATGAGCTTGGTTTGCCCCGACGCAAGCAAAGGCTGCACCAGAAATCCGAAAATCGGCCGCGCGAAATACAAGCTTGCGGCAAAAGCCACGGCAAGCGCAAGGAAGCTCCATAGCAGGCGGCTGCGCAGCTCAATTAAATGATCGAGCAAGGGCATTTTGCTGTCGTCGATCTCGCTCATACCTTGGGGGCCATTTCGGCAGGTGGAGAGTTCGGCGCAGTTTGTTCCACCGGCGGTCCGGCTTCACCCGAAATACTATCATCACCCAAAACGTCAGCACGTGGATCAGCCGGATGTTCACGCATGATGCGTTCGTTTTCAGACTTCCACTTTTTTTCCAGCTCTTCGAGTTCCGATTGACGGATCATCTCGTCAAAGCCTGAACGAAAATGAGCCGCAACGCCGCGTGCCTTGCCAACCCATTTGCCGA
>CALGEE010000285.1 GCA_937881525.1 uncultured Sphingomonadales bacterium
AGTCGATGGCATAAAGCCGATCCTCATACCGAGGCACTGTGAGTGTGATCTGTGGCCAGCCAGAGCTGCCATGCTTCTCTGCCATTTGGTTCCACACCCGGCAGGTTGATTGATGCCGCACTCTGGGGTTCTTGATCAGGCTCTCGGTCTCAAGCGCCTTGAGATATCCGTCAGATACAGCATCAGAGACATCTGTCGGTGCAATTGCTTGGTTGGAGCAGTAGCCCATAAAGCGACGAAGCTCGGACTTACGATAGATGTCGCCGTCAAGCAGTTCATAATATACCTGCCAGTCTGGCGAGAGCTTTGCAGAGGCGGGCGCAAGCTTTGTGTTGATCTTCAGGTGCCGCATCGCGCCCAAGATCAAAGATCTCACATTCTGCACGCGACGGCGCGTGACATTGATCAAAGTTGGATGCACACGCTCAAGCCTCTCACGGATGTAAGGTGCCGAAGCTGGGATACTGGCCTCAGGCAAGTGGAACCACTCTGCCAAGCTGCGGCAGGCGGAGGCGATATCGCGGCGCTTATAAACAGGCAGTTCATGATCAGCTTCAATGCGCACACGCAACTCAGCCAAGCTCATCTGATCGGCATCAAGGAACGGGTTATGCATGGTCATGGCAGATACTCCAGGAAGACGTGAAGGAAGATGCAGGACAGTCCGGGTCACGTGAAGCCAGCTGAGGAAAAATACCATATATAGTGCAAATATACCGCAATTGATAGTGATGATAACAACATATAGATTTGCACGATGGTCTGCGACAGGTGGTCAAAGCAGTACTCAGAGGGACAGTCAGGGCCATCATATCATCCCCCCAGTGCGGTTGCGGGCGATGAATGCCTCGAGGTCTGCAAAGGCAAACCGCAAGGCGTTGCCCACACGAATGCTGGGGAGAGCACCGCGCGCGATGAGGCGCTTGATTGAGCGCTCAGATATCGCGAGGTATTCCGCCGCCTCACTGATCGTGAGCAGGCGGATGGGTTTTGAACTGCTCATTGGCAGGTCCTCCATCTGGATGTTGGGAAGTTGAGCCCGCCACATCCGCCCGCGCGCAGTGCCGCGCCATTAGGCGCGCAAGCGCTTCAAGCGTGGCAGACAGATCAGCCGAAGCTGGCTGTAGAGAAGGGGGGATATGTGGGCGCAGATTAGACATGCGCCCAGAATAAAGCTGCGATTCGGGTTGCGCTAACTTAGGCAGCGTAAGCAGATTTTATAAATTTATATCAGATACTTAAGGCCTACGAGCCATCGCAGCATCATAAGCTTGGACTGCGACTTTAAATTTTGCCTTTTCTTTAACGCCGCACTTTTTGCCCTTATAATCACCTAGCGGTTTGCCCATACGATAGGTGGCAAGGATAGCTTTGTCGTAAGAACTTTTTGCAAGATCGTCGTATTTGGCCGACAGCCGCGCTGGTTGGCCTGTCGTGGCCTCGAACACATCCGCGAGGCAATAGAAAGCTTTATCCAATGCTTGATTGAACTGTGGGTCATCGAACTCTTTTAGCGAGCAGCGCATTCCATCAATCGCTTTAAGCAGTGTCTGGCGGTGCGTAGGGTTCGCCAAGTCAATTTGGGCGAAATCCTCAACCTTAAAATACATGCGGCTCTTGAACGCCGCGTTCAGGATGGCTTGTGTGTCAGTGGATAGCCCATTGATGAGCCGCTCGGTACGGACATGGTTTGGCTTTTTATGGCGCTGCACCGATTGCCTCAGAACGTTTAGCTCTTTGCGCATCTGAGGAAGTTTTGCCGTTTGCACCTTTTTATTATGACCCTTTAGAGACGCGGCTCGCCGGACCAGCACGGCCTCAGCCCAACGATATAACCCTTCGCGGAGGTCGCGTTCAGCTTCAGCTGGCAAAGGTGTTCCCAAGCGGCCCATATGGTAGTGGGCAGCATGCAGGTTGTGCTGTAAGAACTTTGGAGATCTACGCATCCCTTTGAGGAAATATTAGCATTAAGCTTGTCCCTTCATATCGAACCTTTCACAGCTAAAAATATACAAATTTTTTCATTGCACTCTCATGATACGCCCCTGACCAGCTTGTCAGTGGCGTCCTTCGATGTTCCGGGTGTCATGTGGATCTTCGCTCCATAACGGCTTCGATGAACCAGAAATCCTCCGTTACGAAAACCTCAGACCTGTCCCACAGGCGCTGACGTCAGACAAGGTCAGCCGGCGCATGAATCAGCTCCATCGTTGTGCCGATCTGGCGGGCACGCCCAGCGTCAAGAACCACGATCCGGTCCGCCAGCGTCATGGCCTCGACCCGATCATGAGTGACGCCGTGCCTCCCCGACTTGCGGGCGCGATCTCGTGGATCGCCATATCGGCCTTTCATCGCGGCCGTTGCGGT
>CALGEE010000286.1 GCA_937881525.1 uncultured Sphingomonadales bacterium
GTTGATGGCAAACTCCCATGTTTTGCTGAACACACGGCCGACGGTCGATTTAATTGATGTTCTCGAGGGTCGTTGCGATTGGCGCGAAGCTGTCCAAAAATTGCCAAATGGCTTGTCATTGCTACCAGGTCGTACCGCAGCGAACGTCTTGGTGGAAAGCGATGCTGAGCGACTGAAAGATTTGCTGCACGGGCTCAAAACCACCGCGCATGATTTTGCCTATATCATTGTTGATGTACCGGCCGGGTCTGGAACAGGTGTCATGAACACTGTGTCAGTTGCCGACCACACCATGGTCGTCCTATTAGGCCAAGCGACAAGTTTTGTAGATGCATATGCTCTGATCAAGAACGCATATTTCGAAAAGAATGTAACGTCCTTTTCGGCTGTCGTGAACATGGCTAAATCAGCCGGGCAGGCAAAAATGATCTTCGATAACTTTGAGCGGACTGTCTTGAGCTTTCTGCCCGTAAAATTGGTTTATGCTGGCTACATGCCAAAGATGAGCGAAATCAACGCAAGCTCGGTCCATGGCAGGTCTATTGACCGCGATGTGATGAAGGCACGCATTTTTCCAAAGATTGACTCTATTCTTGCCGCGCTGTTCGCAGGGGACGCGGGCTATACCGGACCGGACGCTGTTACGTTTCATAGCCCCGCTCCGTAGGTAGCAGTGGCGCATGCAGGAGTATCCATCGGCCAAGTTGAATGTCGAGAAACTTGTCAGAGAGCATGAGGCTTTGGTCCGGCGCGTGTCGCACCATATTCATTCCCGGGTACGTTCGATTGTCGAGTTCGATGACCTTTTGCAGGTTGGCTTGATTGGCTTAATCGAAGCAGCGCAACGCTATACTCGGCGCGAGGGCGTGTCTTTCGAAAATTATGCGGTGTTGCGCGTGCGAGGCGCGATTTACGATTACCTTCGAAAGAATTCCAATCTTGGCCGCAAGACGATTGCGACAACCAAGGTCGTAAAATTTGCACAGGCCGAGCTGTCTCAGAAACTCGGCCGGGCTCCGACGCGTATGGAACTGGCCGAGGCCGTATCAATGACTATCGGCGAATTAAGTGCTTGGGAGCAAAGCCTGAATAGCAGTTACCAGAATTCGCTTCAAGACGAGTATGACGAATATTCGATGTGGTTTTCCGCAGAAGAACCGCCAGCAGAGCAGCTTTTGGACCGTGGCAGGTTGAAAGATGCGTTGTTGGTTGCACTTAAATCTTTGCCCCAACGAGAAGCTCTGGTCCTGCAGCTCTATTATGTAGAAGAGCTGAATATCTACGAAATTGCTGCCATACTTGAGGTAACGCCAGGCCGCGTTTCGCAACTTAAATCAATGGCATTCAAGAAAATGCAACCACTCCTTCGGGACTTTGCCGAAGGGATGGGGGGCGCGTGATATGCGTGGAACGGTTATCATTGCATGAAAGAGATAATTAACGTCATCCAGGTTTCCGTTCAATCGGCCGAGGTTACTCTGATCGGGCATGACGCTATTCCTGCTCTTATAGCCAACTGCAGTCTTATGAACATCGCACGGGGCAATATGGTCCTGACATTGAAGCCCACCGACGTAGATAAAGTTGGTGCCATCGGCGTTGTCGAGATCGAAAGGAACCGACCTGTAATGCTGGCGCGGGCTTCTATATCTGTTGCGCAATTCAATCTGGTATTGAATTGCTTGCAACATATACCGCCGCGACCAGTGACGCTTATCCTCGCTTTGCAGGACAGCCTGACGCTGACCCCTGACGGTTATCTGGATGCTGACGGGCAAGACCGCAAGTTCATATCCGACCTTTCATGGAGCATTCCAATCCTATAAAGCTGCAAGCCGCGTGTGATTGTTCGAAAAATGACCAACCGATTTCACCAATCGCTGGAGCTACTGCAAGAACGCTGCATATCTTAGGTCAGGTTGTAGGAATTTTCTGAGGGCAGGTCAGATGAAATGCCATATTTCCGCATTTTCGCAATAAGCGTCGTACGTTTGAGCGAAAGTCGCTTAGCGGCTTTTGCTGTATTATAGTTGGAAAGCTCCAGCGCTAATTCGATGAACTTTGCTTCCTGTGCACTTAGGTGACCCTGCAGATTGAATTGATCATCACCGTTTAGCATGCTGATCATCGACTGATCTGCACTTTCAAAAGGAGCCGCGACAGGATCTGCAATTATTAATTCATCATCATCTGGCATTTGGT
>CALGEE010000287.1 GCA_937881525.1 uncultured Sphingomonadales bacterium
TCACGTCGATCAACGACGCGCTTAAAAGGGCTGCGTTGTCTGCAAGCAGCGTGTTAGTTTTATCGACATAAGCTTTGTGATGTTTTCCATGATGATAATCAAAAGTCTCTGCGGAGATAAGATCACCAAAGGCGGATTTGTCGTAAGGCAGTTCAGGGAGAATGAACGACATAGAGTATCTTTCTGTATCAGAGGGTTCCAAAGCAAACGCATCGAGGCAGCACCGGTTCCGTCCGTCACGCACTGCTAACGAAGAAATTATGTGACAAGCCTCTGCCACCCAGATAGGCAGTAACCTATCAGGGGCAATACCACCTGAATGCCTACAGGAGGAAAAAATGGCTAAATTTTTTGGAAATCTTCATCTGGTGCTCGTCGCCGGTCTGGTGTTGTCATTGGCAGTCATGTTCGGACTAGACAGTGATGGCTTGACGGCGCAATCGGTCACGCGTTGGCTGCACACATTCTTTGGGATCGTCTGGATCGGCTTGTTGTACTACTTCAACTTCGTCCAAATCCCCACCATGCCGAAAATCCCTGCTGAGTTGAAGCCGGGCATTTCGAAGCACATCGCGCCATCAGCGTTGTTCTTTTTCCGCTGGGCTGCAGCGCTCACGGTCTTGCTGGGCCTCATCATTGCGGTTCAGGCCGGCTATGCGCATCAGGCCTTCACGCTGCAAGATCCATATAAGCTGATTGGCGTCGGCATGTGGCTTGCTGTCATCATGGCTTTCAACGTTTGGTTCATCATCTGGCCAAACCAGAAGAAGGCACTTGGCATCGTTGAAGCGGATGACGCTACAAAGGCAAAGGCCGCAACAACCGCAATGATGGCATCGCGTTTGAACACATTGCTGTCGATCCCGATGCTCTACACGATGGTCAGCTTCAACGGTGGCTAATTGATAGACATCAAATTTCAAAAAAGGGGTGGCAAATGCCGCCCCTTTTTTTATCCCAAAAGATCATGTTTCTTCAACGTATGACGCAGTTGGTCATAGCTGAGGTTCAGCGCCTTGGCAGTTTGCCGCTTATTATACCTACATTTTGCCAGTGCTTGCTCCAGAACGGCTTTTTCAAATTTCTCGATCGCCTCGCGAAAGTCAGTCACATCAACCGCTTGACTAAGGTCGGTTGAGAAACGCGGCTCAGCAATATTGTTCTGCTTATCGGCTTGCCCTTGCATCGGACCAGATGCAACGCCGCCATGCCATGGGCTATCAAACGGATCGAACTGGATGTAATCCACCGACTGCGCTGGGTCAGCCCAGCGATACACCGCGCGTTCGACGACGTTACGTAATTCGCGCACATTGCCCGGCCAGATATGGTCTTCCAGCGCGCGGATGGCAATTTCACCAAATCCCGGCCAACCGTCCCAACCCAGTTCCGCCGCCATCTTGCGCCCATAATATTCGGATAAAACCTCGATATCGCCCTCACGCACACGCAGCGGCGGCAGAGTAATGACTTCAAAGCATAGCCGGTCGAGCAAGTCGGCCCTGAATCTGCCCTTTTCGACCATATTGGGGAGATGTTCGTTGGTCGCGCCGACGATACGGACATCGACACGCACAGGCCGCGACGACCCGATACGCGTAACCTCGCCATATTCGACCGCGCGCAACAGTCTCTCCTGCGCGCCCATGCTTAATGTGCCAAGTTCATCCAAAAATAACGTGCCGCCGTCCGCCTCTTCAAACCGGCCCTCGCGTGCACGCGTCGCGCCGGTAAAAGCACCCGCCTCATGGCCAAAAAGCTCGGCCTCAATCAATGTTTCGGGTAAAGCTGCACAGTTAATCGTGACTAACGGCCCGTCCCAACGCGTGCTCAGGCGATGAAGTCGCTCGGCAATCAACTCCTTACCGGTCCCGCGCTCGCCGACCACCAATACCGGCCTATTTAGCGGCGCGGCGCGGCTCGCGCGCTCTACGGCGTCCAAAAATGCGGACGACTGACCAATAAACTGAATATTATCCCTATCCATTCTCAAATATTGGCATATTTCACCATAGAGTGGCAATAATTACCAGCAATCCACCGTCACATTTTTCAAAAAATGACAGAAATGCAACAAAAATGCGAAATGGCACGGTCCCTGCAGAGCATTCAACAAGTCGGCAAAGGACCGGCAAACAACAGATGGAAAAAACAAGATGCGCAAAGATATCGAGATCAGCAACGCCGCAAACGGACAAGAAAGCCATCTCTTACTGGCAGTCGCTTTGTCTATCAGTATGATCTTTACCAGCTATGCCGTGTCGGCCCTCAACCATCACGACGAAGACGGAATGCATGCGCAAACTTTGACCCATAGGCCGTTCGTTGTCAGCTATCTTGCCTGATATCGGGAGCCTGCGACCGGAGTGCCCCAGCCTCCCCCAGAACAAGTACCCGGTCGCCCCCTATTTTACTAAAGTCGCCAATAAACATTATCGGAGTTACCCAATGGGCATATTTTCACGAACCCGCGATATCATCGCCGCCAATGTGACCGATCTCCTCGACAAGTCGCAGGACCCAGCCAAGATGATCCGAATGATCATCCTCGAAATGGAAGAAACGCTGGTTGAGGTCCGCGCTTCCGCCGCGCGCACCATTGCTGACCAGAAAGAGCTGCGCCGCCATATCGACAAACTTAACACGCTTGAGGCCGACTGGACGGACAAGGCCCATCTGGCGCTGTCAAAGGATCGTGAGGACCTTGCAAAGGCCGCGTTGCTGGAAAAGCGCAAGGCAACTGACATGAAGGAACAGCTGACTGCGGAAGTCGATGTTCTGAACGACGCGCTCAAGGCATCCGAACAGGATATTCACAAGCTACAGAAGAAGCTTGCTGATGCACGCAGCCGCCAAAATGCGTTGATGACGCGCCTGGAAAGCGCCGAAAACCAAGTCAAGCTGCGTACGATGTACAATGGTGACAAGGTCCGTGAGGCTTTTTCTCGTTTCGACGTTCTCGAACGCCGCGTTGACGAGGCGCAGGGATATGCGGACTCGCTCGTCATAGGCGCAGATGGCCCGCGCAGCTTAGGCGACGAAATCGCAGCACTCGAGACCTTCGACGTTGTCGATGCAGAGCTTGAGGAAATGAAAAAGGCCATGAACGCTCAACAGAAAACGGAAGGCTAACCCATGGCAGATATATTAGTCCCGGTCATGGTCGTAGGAATGCTGTTTGTTGCACTCCCATGGCTTGTGCTTCATTATGTGACCCGCTGGAAAACCGCAGCAACACTCACCAACGATGATGAGCGGATGCTTGGCGACATGCATGAACTGGCCCGCCGGCTTGAAGATCGCCTGGAGACGGTGGAACGTTTGGTCGCGCAGGAAAATCCGGAGTGGCAGCCTCATCGCATTGACCTCGATACAACGGCTTTTGGCCCGGAAAATGTTCGCAAGCTAGAAAGGAACCGCTGAAATGTCAGGGAAACATACCAAATTCTATCTCGACAAGCAAAATGCGAAATGGAAAGGCGTCTGCGCCGGAATTGCCGACTATACGGGCGTTGATGTTCTCTGGGTTCGCTTGGGCACCGTGATGTTTACGCTTATGGGCGGCTTTCCCTGGACTCTAATTGCATATGTGATCACGGCGTGGATGGCACATCAGAAACCCATTCATCTCTACACGGACGACCGTGAAGAGCAGAAATTCTGGCAAGGCGTGCGTCAATCACCCGCCCGCACCGCCCGCGACATCCGCTCACGCTTTCGGGAAATCGACCATCGCTTAGCCGAAATGGAAACTTATTATGTCAGCAACAACAAGCAGCTGGCCGAAGAAATCGAAAGTTTGCGCTGACCCCACAACCGTCATTGACCAAATATGTTTACCCCTAGGAGGAATTTATGGGCCCGTTTGAAATGGTTGTTGCGATCATCCTTATCATCACAATCGGTAAGATTATCCAGACAAAGCAGAAGCGTACAAAAACCCATCGCCTTTTGAACAGCGCGGAGACGCAGCAAATGCAGGATGAGATCGCGGCCTTAAGGAAACGCATTCAGGTGCTTGAGCGTATCGCGACAGACAGCAGCGCGAACGATCTTAATCGTCAGATTGAGGAATTGCGCGACCGGTAACGGCGTGCGGAACGAAAGATAGGAACCATGGAACAGGATCCCAATTTCTATATCATTATCGGTATTTTTGCTGTGCTCATAGTCTCGATTGTGTCCGCGCTTGGGTTGCGCGGGTGGCGCGACTGGATTACCTTGAAGCGTTCAGAACTAGATACCATGCGCCGCGGCAGCGATACGCCGGTGCCTTCGGCTACATCACGTATCGAAGTCGCCGATTTAAAAGAACGCGTCAAAAGGCTTGAGGCTATCGCAGCAGGGATTGATATCTAACCCATACCGCCATATGCGATGGCACATGACCACACTCACCGACATTCAAGAAGAATATGAATTTTTAGAGGTGGACGATCGTTATCGTCTATTGATTGAACTTGGTCGCGATCTAGCACCCATGCCCGATGCACTCAAAACCGATGCCACTTTGGTCAGGGGTTGCTCGGCAAGCGTTTGGGTCTATCCAGTAAGCGACAATGGCCAGCTTTCGTTTTTGGCCGATAGCAATGCTGCCATCACAAAAGGCATCATCGCGCTTGTTCTGAAGACTGTTGATGCGAAAAACGCAGAAGAAATTTTAGGCACTGATATCGAGAATGCCCTCGCCCCGTTCGATTTGAAGAACCAACTGAGTTCGAACCGGACGCAGGGCATTCCAAACATGATAGCGCTGATTAGGGAAACCGCCGCCCGCTTCGCAGGCTGAGCCGGCCGCCCTTTACCCCTTCCACGCGCGCCGTTCTTCTGCGACGCGTAACACGTCATAGGCAGCTTGCCCCGCCTGAAACGCCTTGGCGGCATCGGCGTTGCCGGGGTTCACGTCAGGATGGGTTTCCTTAGCAATTTTGCGCCAAGCCTTTTTCGCGTCCTCAAAGTTGGTGTCGCTTTCGAGGCCTAAGATATCGAGCGCGTGCATTTCGTCACGGCTTCGGCTGCCATCCCCGGACCCGGCCCAACCATAATGCGCCGATTCCTTATAACCTGAAGAATCGCGGCGCTCATTGGCCTCGCGTTCTTCGGCTTCTTCCTTGGTCAGACCCTCAAAATAATCATATCCGCGGTTATACTCGCCGGCATGTTCCTCACAAAACATCCAGCGATCTGGACTATTCGGAGATTTAGGCGCGGGGCAATTGCCTGCCTTGTTACAGCCATAACGGTCGCACAAACGCACCTGCTGCGCCTCACTACTACTTCCGTAACCGCGCCAGCGGGGAAAACCCCAGTCATTTCGTCGCGTAGTTCGCACCATGCCGCCGACTTAGCTGTGGCATGCCCATTTTGCTAGAGGCGTAAACGCGAATTATGCGCCGGACAGTGCGCCTGTCGCTCCGCCTGCAAAAAATGTTGAAAACAGAAGGCCGATGATGATGCCTGACACAATCAGAGAGAGGACAACATAGATGAGCACAATGACCACGGTGAAGCCTGCCACCTTTTCCTTGGGCACCCCTAAAACTGGCTGTAGCCCCAGATAAATGAGATAAACCACATACACGTTTGCTGCAAATGAGACTAACGCGCCCAATATGGGTATCCAGCTTACCAAACCAGCCAGCCAAGTTGGAGTTGACGCGTAGGTTAATAGCTTCAAAGATTGGTGCAAATCTGACTTGCCATTAAAGCTGGGAGATACGGAGTTGACGATGATCCCCATCAGATAAAGAGTGATGAGTGACAATATATATCCAATCACCGACATCGCCGCGATTGCCTCAAAACCGAGGGGTATAGCCCCTCCACCAAGCAGGCCTGCACCACTGATGCCTAACGCACCTGTAAACAGGATTCCTGTAGCCATTGGAATAGCTGCCAATATCGCCGCATAGCCGCCAAAGAGGCCACCTATGGTAGCCGGCTCCCGCGAAATGATGTTCCATTCGTCGGTTGGTTTTAAGATGATATTCTTGGCGCGTTGCACAATCGACATTGACTTAGCCCTCCAGACTTGGCTTGTCATCGAACAGAACATATTGCTGCCAATATGTAAATATTGACGTGCGCGTTAACTTTGGGGGGAAGAATGATAGTCATCACTAGAATTTTGGTCGCCGTCATCGGTGTAATTGCGTTGCTCGGCGTTGCCCAGCATTGGTTTAGCCTTGACGCTGTCTTTGCCGAACGCGGCATACAGGCTGTGGGTGAAATTGGTCGTGCGAACTTGCGTGCAGATATTGGCGGGCTATTCCTGGGGATCTCATCCCTAACGCTGTTTGCTGCGGTACGGCAGCACCAAGGCGCAATCCTAGCCGCTACGGTGTTGTTGGCGGCGACATTGGTTGGACGCTTCGTTAGCGTTGCGATCGACGGTTACAGCGCGCCTGTCGCACCGCCGATGATTGTTGAGGCGATGCTCATTGCAATATTGCTGTTCGCATATCGCACGTGGGGTAAAAAGCCAGAGGGTCTGTAAGCCGGGTTCTGTCCTCCGCTTCGGCCGAAACCGAGGCGGATGTGCGACCATTCATCTAGGCGACGCATTGCTGCGCCGCTCATGCAACCAACCCGGGCGACTGGCAGGAGGATGCCATATGCCGCCCCTATTCGGTTTTGCTCCCGGTGGGGTTTGCCATGCCATTTCTGTTACCAGAAATGCGGTGCGCTCTTACCGCACCATTTCGACCTGGCCGCATCGAAATGCGGTGGACTATTTTCTGTGGCACTTTCCCTAAAATTGCTTTCGCCGGACGTTATCCGGCACCGTTCCTCGCTGGAGCCCGGACTTTCCTCCCCTTAGCAGTTACCCGCTAAGCGGCGGTCGCCCAACCCTCTGGCAAAAATCAGATAGCAGACCCGCCCTCAACCGCCAAGAGCAAGCTGAGTAGGATGGCGCGGCACTCGCCATCAACGACGCCATCAATATTTTCGGGCCGAAAACGACGCTGGAACGCCACAGTCGCTGCACGCTCGTCATTTATGCCATAGCCATAGCGTTCAAGCGCCAGGAAAAATGCGGCGTCCGGCCAAGCTGGGTCAACCAAGCTCGCTCTCGGTCGCGGCACGGCACATCCAAGTTTTGCTAGCCGTTCCCAGTCAAATAACTCGCCCGGATCTTCCTTCCGGGTTGGTGCGACATCGCTGTGCCCGACGACATTGCGTGGATCAATTCCGTAAGTACGAACCAATTCTGCAACCAGCCGCGTTACCGTGTCCATTTGCGCTTCTGGAAACGGGCGATATCCAAATTCGTGGCCGGGATTTACGATTTCAATGCCGATACTGGCACTATTACAGTCTGTGACACCGCGCCAATAAGATAGCCCGGCATGTTGCGCGCGTTGTTCCTCGCGTACCATATGAACCAGCTGGCCATCTTCATCGACCACATAATGGGCCGATACCTTGGACGCGGGGTTAACCAGCCAGTCAATCGCAGCTGCGCCAGACTGCATCCCAGTGTAATGAAGCACAAGCATGGTGATAGGCAGGTTGCGTTCGCCAAAATTGGGTGATGGGTTCCAGATCATCGTCATTGCCGGACCATAGGTAAGTCGAAGGGTGCGTGCAATATAAGGCAGCGCTATGATAGCTCGTTTAACTATGTGCGGATCAACGCCCCTATCACAAGATGCTCAACATCAGGCTCAGCCAATTGGATCATACCGCCACCCTTTTGCGCGAGCGTTTGCGCCATCCAAGCTGCCGCGGTGCGCGAATCTACTTCCGAAGGGTCAATACGCCCCGTCAACGCGTCACGGATCGCTGAATCCATGACGACTTTGGGGCCGCTGGCACGAATGACGATTTCCTGCTCGCCTTCTCGCGCCTCGGCACCAACAAACAATGTCCCGCCGCGAACCAATGAATCATTGGCCAGGAGCACAAGATTTAACAGGATTTTAATTGCCCGTTTTGGCATCATCTGCGCAGGTACCGCCCATTCAAGCACAGTGCGTCCACTTGACGTCACCATCGGCTCAATCACCAACTTTGCTTCTTTGGGATCCACGTCAGGGCCAAATCCGCCCGCTGCGCCAAAGGCCAAGCGGAAGAATTTTAACTTGTCTGCTGCGGCCTTCGCACTTTCCGCAAGCAAATCCATGCAACGCTGCCGCATTTCAGGATCATGCTCGTCCGCGAGAAGCTCAAGGCCATTATTCATCGCACCGACAGGACTTAAAAGGTCATGACAAAGACGCGAGCAAAGTAAGCTGGTAAAATCAATTTCGGTCTCGGACATGAATCATATTTCCTGAAGGTGTTGGGCGATCTGCCGCGGCTTGTGGACTGAGTTTGAGGGCGTTTCAACCCTCCACGACCAACGTTACTGGCGTAAATCCGGTAACATGACCCTCCATGACTGCAGGCCGCCAAGCCGTTATCGCACGCCCGGCGATTATCAACCAAAAGCGGTCATCGGCTGCCGCCTGTGCGACGTCCGTTGCAGAGGGTTCTTCGAGGCCATTTGGGTGCGAGTGAAAATAACCTAGCAAGGGCGCCCCTCCTGCCCTTACGTCCTTATGAACCGCTATCAGTGCAGCCGGATTGATTTCAAAATTTCGGCTTGGCTCAGCTGCGACATTCTCTGTCAGCGACACTTCAGTAACCCTGCCATCCATGCCCCGTAACAATCCGCAGCACTCCGCGTCACCCGCGCTTTTGGCCCAGTCGAGAAGTTGTTGCCAGTCGTTGCTTGATAAACGCAGGATCATTACCCAAATGTATGCGATGGTTGGGGAAATTACCACATTAACGGGCGTTTTGGGCGCGGGGCGTCTTGATAGCGCGCTTGCGGCTGCGCTGCCGCAATACTCCCGGGCGCGGATTCAGG
>CALGEE010000288.1 GCA_937881525.1 uncultured Sphingomonadales bacterium
ATGTGAGCTATAATTTAGCGCTTGTTGTCGCCTCCATCGTGATTTCCATCGCGGCAGGCTTCACGGGTTTGTCGCTGTCAAAAGACCTTTCGCAACAAAGTGTATCTCGACGTAAGGTATCAGTAGCGGCTTCAGCGATCGCCTTGGGCGGCGGAATCTGGTCAATGCACTTTGTCGCGATGCTCGGCATCCAGATGCCGATCCTGTTCTATTATGACGCCGCGATCACGCTCGCATCTGCATTGTTGGCAATCCTTATTGTCGGTACGGCTTTGTTGCTTTTACATTTCCGCGAAAGAACGCCGACCACGGTCTCTGTAGCCGGGGCTATAGTAGGATGCGGCATTCTAGCGATGCACTACGTTGGCATGGCGGGGCTTCAGTTGTGCCGCGCGGTCTATACACCGTTCGGGATTTTTCTGTCGGTCTTCTCGGCAATTGTGTTGTGCATCGCTGCGTTCTGGATCGCCTATGGACAGCGCACCAATCGCAGTATTCTGCTTGGGACGCTGTGTTTTGCGTTTGCTGTCTGTACAGTGCATTTTGTCGCCACAGCCAGTACACGTTTTATAGAAGTTTCCGCGCTGCATGAATTTGGTCCGGTGATGAGTAATGAAACGCTGGCGCTTGGCGTGATCTTGACAAGCTTTGTTATTCTCGGTGCATTCTTATGGGTGGGCGTGACGTTCTTTGTTCCCTCTGCGTCAACGCCTGTGACACCTCTGCCGATGCTCGAGACAGTAGTGCCCACGTCGGATAAGGTGGTGTCAAATCCAGCGCCAATTTCTCTCAGGATCCCTTGTGAGCGCAACGGCGTTACGCATCTGGTTGATCCTGCGTTGGTCGCCTTTGTCCGGGCCGAGGGGCACTATACGTACGTCTATACAAATAGCGCGCAGCACTTTTGCGCATGGCCGATCAACGAAGCGGCCAAACGGTTGACGGGCTCAGGATTTGTCAGGACCCACCGTAGCTATTTAGTGAACCCGATGCAGGTCGATCACTTTGAACGGCTCAAGGATAACGGCGTTTGCCACTTTGCCGGAACTGATTTGCCCCCCGTTCCGGTGAGCCGCTCCAATATGAAGCTCGTCCGCGAGGCTCTGGGCCTGTAGGCTTTCGCAGTTCGTGCGTCAAAACGCGCATTTTGTGAAAATCAGCAGGTACTCCATTGAATAACGCGAGCGTCTTTATGCGGCTGCGTCCAAGCTCCCGATCCTACATACATCTGCGGATCGGGAGGAGAAGCAATGATACCAGCGGCGTTTGAGTACTACAGGCCGACAGACATGGCGGGCGTTATCGCCTTGCTTCAAGAGCATGGCGACGATGCGCGCGTCATCGCAGGCGGGCACAGTCTGATACCCATGATGAAACTGCGGATGGCAGAGGTGCCGCACCTGATTGACCTTCAGGGCATTGCGGGACTGAGTGAGATTACTGTTGCGGACGGAACGATCCGTATCGGCGCGATGACCACACAGCACGACATCATAAACTCTGCGCCGCTCGCCGACGTCGCGCCGATCATGAAAGAGGCCGCACTGCAAATCGCCGATCCTCAGGTCCGTTATATGGGCACTGTCGGTGGGAACGTGGCCAACGGCGACCCCGGCAATGACATGCCCGGTTTGATGCAATGCCTCGATGCACAGTTCCACCTGACCGGTCCAGACGGGGATCGGTCTGTCGACGCGCGGGATTTTTACGAGGCGGCCTACATGACCGATCGTGAGGACGAAGAGGTCCTGACTGCTGTGACCTTTGCAGCACCACAGGGCGGCTATGCCTATGAGAAGCAAAAGCGGAAAATTGGTGACTATGCCACTGCTGCCGCAGCTGTGCAGATCATCAAAGCAGACGGAAAAGTGGCGGCGGCGTCGATCGCGATGACAAACCTCAGTGACACACCGATCTGGTCCGAAGCTGCAGGTGATGCCCTGGTCGGAAGCGTTTGCGACGAGGCAGCGGTCAAGGCCGCTGTGAAAGCCATGCTTGGCGATATCGATCCAACAGAAGACAACCGCGGCCCGGTTGCTTTCAAACGCCATGTCGCGGGCATCGTTCTTGGCCGCGCCATCGCGCGCGCTTGGTCACGGGCTTAGGGAGGGATTTACAATGTCGAACAAGATGCACGTCAAACTGAACGTGAATGGTGAGGATCATGAATTCCTTGCCGAACCGCGTGAGCTGCTCATTTATGCGCTGCGCGAGAAGCTGAACATCACAGGACCGCACGTTGGCTGTGAGACATCACACTGCGGTGCCTGTACGGTAACGATGAACGGCAAGTCCGTGAAATCATGCACTGTCTTTGTCGCCCAGGCCAATGGCGCTGAAGTCACAACAATCGAAGGACTTGGCAGCCCGGATGCGCTTCATGTCCTGCAGGAAAACTTCAAAGAACACCACGGCCTGCAATGTGGTTTCTGCACGCCCGGCATGATCACGCGCGCGGCTAAGTTGCTTGAGGAAAACCCGAACCCGACCGAGGAAGAGGTCCGCTTTGGAATCGCTGGCAACATCTGCCGCTGCACCGGATACCAGAACATCGTAAAATCCATTCTGTCAGCAGCGTCTGAACTGAATGCAGCCAAGGAGGCGGCACAATGAAGGACGAAGTCACACGCGAAGAACGGGTCGCTGGCCTGAAAGGCATGGGCTGTTCGCGCAAGCGGGTTGAAGATGCACGCTTTACTCAGGGCAAGGGCAACTATGTCGATGACATCAAACTGCCGGGCATGCTGCACGGTGATTTCGTGCGCTCTCCCTATGCGCATGCACGGATCAAGTCGATTAACATCGACGCGGCGATGGCACTGCCCGGTGTCACTGCGGTGCTGACAGCCAAAGACCTTGAGCCACTCAACCTGCATTGGATGCCGACACTTGCTGGTGATAAGCAGATGGTGCTTGCCGACGGCAAGGTGCTGTTCCAAGGCCAAGAGGTCGCTTTTGTTGTTGCCTCAGACCGCTATGTTGCTGCTGATGCGGTGGAACTTGTCGAAGTGGAGTACGAAGAACTTGAAGTTCTTGTTGATCCCTTCAAATCCTTGCA
>CALGEE010000289.1 GCA_937881525.1 uncultured Sphingomonadales bacterium
CGCTTCAGGTGCTGACAGAATAGAGGTCTCCATCATTCAATCCGACTGGGCAACAAACAAGAGTGCTTGGTTGGAGCGAGCGCAAAGGAGCACCAGCCTTTCCTTGGAAGATCTGCAGTCACAACCTAAGTACAGTTTCAACCTTGCCGCCTTCCACACCGATCCAGATCTAGGTGAAGAACTCTACAATTTTGTTCATCGAACTTGGTATGAACTGATGGACCTATGGGGTGTCAATTATATGCGCGTGTTCAGATCAGGCTCATGCTATGATTGCCAGGCAAGCCCAGCTCATGCAGCGATTTAAGGGGCAACTTCTATTCCGCTATTCAGTCTGGTTCCGTCGTGTTAATATCACTTCATAGTTTGGAGCATCATATGCTGGCGCATTTGCCTTATTAATTTTATTCAAGTTTTCTCCAAGCTTCATGTGCAATCAGAGCTGCTTCTACCCGGTTTCGCGCGTGCAGTTTCCCCATGATTGTTGT
The DNA here is from genome assembly GCA_937881525.1 of uncultured Sphingomonadales bacterium. Lineage (GTDB taxonomy): Bacteria > Pseudomonadota > Alphaproteobacteria > Sphingomonadales > Sphingomonadaceae > Sphingorhabdus_B. The sequence continues at coordinate 489 of CALGEE010000289.1, forward strand.
CATATAGTGCTTCACTGTCTTTTCTTGTAGGTCCAACGCATTCGCGATTTCTTTGTTGCTCTGACCTTTAGCCACCAGTCTCAGAATATCTTCCTCACGCCTTGTTAGGTCATCTAGAGGCGACACCTCCTTGTGGGTTTCGCCGCGGGACATAATTGTGAGGAGCCTAGCAGCGAGACCGGGGGAGACGTGTGCCTCTCCGTTAGCAACCCCCTTCAATACATTTCTTAACTGGCTGGCAGAAACACCTTTCAAAATATACGCTATCGCCCCACACCGAAGCGCATCCGCAACGTGTTCGTCGTCCTCCGACACGGTCAACATTGCCACGTGTTTCGCACTTCCGGCTGCTGAAATGGCTCGTACAGCGGCCAGGCCGCCACCAGGCATTGAAAGGTCCAAAAGGGCAATATCGGGACGTTTAGCTTCGGCAATGCGGATTGCTTCTTCAGCTGAGCTAGCCGTACCGACCACGCTGAACTCGCCTGTCTCTTCGAGGCTTGTGATAACACCGTCTCGGTAGATGGGGTGGTCATCCGCAACAATGATCCGGATGTTCATGCTCATTCCTCCAAAATCGGCAAGCGTAGACAGGCGTATGTCCCTTCACCTGCGACCGATGTAATTGAAAATGTACCGCCGAGTGTTGCTGCGCGATCGCTTAAGCCAATCAAGCCCTGGCCACCATCATCGCGTAGGCCCATGGTTTCATCAGGCACAAAGCCGCAACCGTCATCCGAAACCACAACTTCTATACAGTTATCAACCAATTCCAGCTTGGCCGAGATGGTCTTTGCATTGGCGTGACGCGCAGCGTTTGATAGCGCCTCTTGTAAGAAGCGATAAACGCAAAGTCTTATCGCACTATTCGCTCGCACTGCCCCAGATGTTACGTCAAAAAAGTGAACATCCGAGCCGAACCCCTTGTTGTGTTCATTCACAGCCTGCGCCGCACAGTCTGCGAGATTGTGTTTTGCCAAGTCTGGCAGAGCCAAACCACGGGAAATGCCTCGCAGTTCTTTCATCGCATTATCGAGGGACGATTTAACGACCTCCGCGTCCCTTGATGGCCCAAGCCCTGTTGCTTCCAGCCGAAGGCTGGCAACTGACAAGTGCTGAGCGACACCGTCATGCAAATCCTGACCAATGCGTTGCATAATCTTTTCTGATTGTGTGGTTGATCGTTGTGCCGCTTCTGACACTCGCTTACGCAGCGCCTCATTCTTCATGGATAGGCTGCGGCTCTCAATGAGTTGAGATTGAAGCAGCTTGCGTTGTCGCTCAATTAAACGACTTGCGGCATGGACGATTAAGAAGAGGATCACTCCGCTTAAGCCAAAGATACGCGCTACCAGTGTCCAGCTTTCACTGCGTGCTTGGTTCAAATCTTCGGCTAGCTGCTCTGCACGTTGATAGAACTCCACAACGAACAAAATTTCGCCGGTAGTTGCATCCCTGATCGGCACGTAAACCTCAAGCAGGGGTAACCCAATAGTTGCTGAAGGTTGATCCGCCTGTACTTGAACAGTTTGGAAATCCGATGCGACCTCACCGGATAAAGCTTGTAAGAGTGACGCGGAAGGTTCGGTTTGTACTCCCCGTCGATGCGGCCTGTACGAATCAAGGATAAGACCAGTGTCACTGAAGACATTGTAGGTCACGACGCGTTCCCGCAGGATCCCCTCCTGAAATGCGCGCCGCAGTGCCAGTCTGGCATCGTCAGAGATTGGTTGGTTCTCTTCGTCACTGCGCATTTGGTTGGGAAGAAGACTTTCAATGTAGAGTGCCGCGGAAATACC
>CALGEE010000290.1 GCA_937881525.1 uncultured Sphingomonadales bacterium
GTCGTAGCTTTTGAGGGCAGAGCCAGTCACGATCAGCACCAGAGGCAGGGCCAGAATGGTGTGCGCAAGAACCAGACCTGTCAGGGTGTAAAGAATGCCCAGTTTGACATAGGCATAAAACGCCCCGATCGCGACCAGAACCACCGGCACCATCATCGGCGTGATCAGCAGGACAAAGGCAATGCGGATGAATTTTACCTTTGAGGCATGCAGCCCATAGGCCGCCACTACCCCGATGGGTGTTGCCACCAGCATGGTCAGAAACGCCGCCTTGAGCGAGGTTACTGTTGCCAGCATCCATTCCGGTGAGCTGAAATAGTGTTCGTACCAGCGGGTCGACCAATTTTTCGGCGGAAACTCCAGATACTGCGATTCAGAGAACGACATCGGGATCACTATCAGGGTTGGGGTTACCAGCAGCAGCATGGTGATGGCGGCAAACACATAGAGCCACAGCCGTTGGCCATGGGTCACCTGTGTTTCCGACGCAGGTTTTCTGAGCCAGCCAAACATCAGTGCCCGCCCCCCGCTATGTTTTCAAGGTTCAGGAACCGCGAGGCAATCCACAGGACAAAAACGGTTAAGGTTAGCAGGACAACGCCCAAGGCGCTGGCCGCGCCCCAGTTCACGAACAGTTCGATATTCGAGACGATCTTCATCGACACCATGATCACTTTGCCACCACCCAGAACCGCAGGGGTCACAAAAAAGCCAAGGCACAGCACGAACACCATCAGCGCACCCGCAAACAGGCCGGGTGTAGACAGCGGGAAAAAAACGGTCCAGAAGGCGCGTCGCGGGCTGGCGCCAAGGTTAGACGCGGCCTTGAGCAGATCGCGGTCTATCTGTTTCATTGCGCTGTAGACCGGCAGGATCAGAAACGGTAGCATGATATGCACCATGCCGATCAGGGTGCCTGTCATGTTGTGAACCATCTTGATTGGTTCGTCCCATAGCCCCAGCGAGATTGCCCAATCATTCACCAGACCGCGTTTTTGCAGCAGCACCAGCCACGCATAGGTGCGCACCAAAAGCGATGTCCAGAACGGCAGCAACACTGTGATCATGCACAGATTGGCAATGCGGTTAGGTAGTTGCGACATGAAATAGGCAAGCGGATAGCCTATCAGGATGCACAGGGCTGTGGCGAACAGGCTGATCTTAAAGGTGGTGATGAAGATACGGAAATAGGATTTGCGGGTGATCATGCGTTCGTAGTTTTCCATTGAAAACTGACCATCGGCCCCGATAAAGGACACAAAGAACAGCCAGCCGACCGGGATCACCAGAATGACAAGCACCAGCAGGATCGCGGGGGACGACAGCCCGAACAGTTTGAGCCGTTCCAGCCTTTCGTCGCGGCGCAATCCATCAGCGTATATAAATGCGCTGGCCATATCAGACATCCCTGCCATCAATCAGGACGGTATCACCGGGCTCAAGCGCCAACGTGACGTGATCGCCGATTTTGGGTAGCGCTGCGACGGTACCTTGGCGAATGGCACCGCGCAGGCTTATTTCGGTGCCGTCGGGCATAGTGGCATACATCAGGTAGCTGTCGCCCTGATAGACCAGTTCCGAGGCCGTCGCCTGAAATTCGTTGACGGTTTTGGTGGTTTTGGTCGCCAGCCGGACACGTTCGGGGCGCAGCATCAAAACCAAAGACGCAGCATCGGGCACTGGGCGCGAGGTTTTCAGGGGCACGCCGTTATAGGTGATCTGGTCGCCGTGCCGTTCCACTGATAAAAACGTAGAATCTCCAATAAAATCAGCCACAAAGCGGTTCGTAGGCTGTTCATAGAGGCCTTGTGGTGTTGCCAGTTGCATGATCCGGCCGTGGTTCACAACGGCGATACGGTCCGACATCGTCAGCGCCTCGCGCTGGTCGTGGGTGACGTAGACTGTCGTCATCCCTAGTTTTTCGTGCAGGTGGCGCAGTTCTATCTGCATGCGGTCGCGCAGTTTCTTGTCAAGCGCGGACAGAGGTTCGTCCATAAGCAGGATACGCGGTTCAAACACGATAGAGCGGGCCAGCGCCACGCGCTGTTTCTGGCCACCGGAAAGCTGATCAATCTTGCGGGTCCCGTAGCCACCAAGTTGCACGGTTTCCAGAGCTTTTTCAATGCGTTGAGATATCTCGGGCATGGGAACATTGCGCAGGCGCAGCGGATAGCCGACATTACCGGCCACCGTCATATGGGGAAACAGGGCATAGTTTTGAAACACCATGCCGACATCGCGCAAATGAGGGGCGGTGCGGATCATTTCCTGATCGCCGAATTTCAGACTGCCCTGGTCGGGTCTTGTAAACCCGGCCAGCACCATCAACAGGGTGGTTTTACCAGATCCGGACGGGCCAAGCAGGGTCAAAAACTCGCCACTTTTGACATCGAGTGACACGTCATCCAACGCGTGAACCTTTCCGTAGGTTTTCGTGATGTTGCGGGCGGTAATTGGCAGAGCGCCTTGGATGCTATCCGTCACTGTATCGTCCTTGTGCAGGTTCGCGGGCCAGACATTGGCCCGCGACGTTTTTGGTTCAGTTCGGTGCTATTCGGTCAGCATTTCCTGATACATTTCGGCCGCAATGGTTTCCCATTTTGCATACCATTCCAGCGAAATTGGCAACTGAAGCGCCGCATTGGCTGGGGAGGACGGCAATGTTGCTGCGACTTCGGCGGTGATGACGCCGGTGTCATAGGCCGCTTTGTTGGTTGGACCGTAGGTGATATATTTTGGCAGATCGTCCTGATATTCGGCTTTTGATATTTCGTTAAGGAACATCATCGCCGTATCTTTGTTCGGCGCGCCCTTGGGGATGGCGAAACAGTCGTAGTCCAGCAGGGCTTGATTAAAGCTGTAGGCGACTTTCCCACCGTCCTTTTTGGCATTGTCAAAGCGACCGTTCCAACCGGTGGTCATGTCAACCTCGCCGTCCTTCATGAGCTGTGCATGTTGTGCGCCGGATGACCAAAATACTGCAATATGCGGTTTTAACTCGCGCACTTTGTTGATCGCGCGCAAAATTCCCTCTTCGCTGTCCAATTCTTCCCAGACTTTGTCCATCGGCACGCCGTCTGCCATCATCGCAGGTGCCAAAGCACCCGCGACTTTGCCGCGGTAGGCGCGTGAGCCCGGAAACTTTTCGACATCCCAGAAGTCAGCCCAGCTTTGCGGACCGGCGTCGCCATAGGTGTTGGTGTTCCATGCATAAACAGTCGAAAACACATCGCCCCCGACGCAATGTTTGGAATAGAGGGCGGGGTAGAATGTGGTAACGTCGATGACGGAATAATCCAGTTCTTCCAGCAAACCTTCGGCCCCGGCGCGCGCAGCAGACCCGGACCCGCTGGCCACAATATCAAAGGTTACGGCCCCCGATGTGACCTGCAGGCGGACGTCGGACATGCCGCCATAGGTTTCTTCCTTGACGATAATGCCGGTGGCTTTGGCCGCTGGTTCAAACAACGCCTTGGTTTGCGCCTCTTGATAAGACCCGCCCCAGGACGCGATTGTAACCGTTTTATCCTGTGCCAAAGCGGTCGTTGCCAGCAACGATGCGGTCAGTGTTAATCCAATTGAAATTTTCATTGTCTTCCTCCTTGTTAATGTATGTGCGGCGCGTTTGATTGCGTCGCGGGAATGCCTGTTGTTCGCGTCGAACGTGTTGGTAAAGGGTCCGTCCGATCATGTTTATCCATGGGCGGCCAGAGCCCGTTTGTATTGCATTCTGTCTTGTTGGCGGTACCACGCAACCGTCGCGGGCAAGAACCACGGGTTGCCGGTATAGAACGGGCGGGTCGGGTTGGTCAGGCCGTCAAACGCGGTCTGACCCTGCGTGAGACCCAGAACCTTTTGACCGACGCGCATCCCCAGATAGCTGGCCATCGACACGCCCGAACCGCAGTATCCCATCGCGTAATGCACGCCGTCTTGCACACCGGTATGGGCCAGTTCGTCAAAGGTATAGGCGACAGTGCCGCACCAAGAATGGGTCACCTTGTATCCTGCGAGATCAGGAAATATCCGGCACATGTCTGTGTAAAGTTTTTGGCCGCTAATTGTGGTATTGGTCTCTGTTGCCGACACGCGCCCGCCAAAGAGGACGCGGGTTCTGTCGGGTGAGGCGCGGTAATAGTAGATGATCTTGCAAGTGTCGCTGGCGATCCGGTTGGTCGGGAAAAGCTGGTTCATCAGGTCGGCGGGCAGAGGTTCTGTTGCGATGATGTAGCTGCCAATCGGGATAACGCGCCGCTGCATCCACGGGGTTACAGCGCCGGTGTAGCCATTGGTTGCGATTATGACATCGCGCGCGCGTACCGTGCCTTTTGCGGTTGTAACCAAAAAGCCGCTGGCGTCGCGTTTTATCTGGGCGACAGCGCAGTTTCCGGTGACATGCGCGCCTGCGTCAAGGGCTGTTTGCAACAGGCCGCGGTGGTATTTCGCGGGGTCAAGCGAGGCGTGGCGCGGAAACAGAACGCCTCCAAAATAGACGTCAGAGCCCAGTTCGCTGCGCTGGTCGCTGCGCGGGATAACGTGGGTCGGGATGCCTTCGGTTTTCTGTATAATGTCTGCGTCGCGGGCGATGGTTTCAAAATGCTGCGGCGTGTGGGCCGCGTGGTAGCGCCCGCAGCGCAGAAAATCGCAGTCGATACCTTCGGTTCTGATAAAGTAGCCGATCCAGTCCAGCGCGTTTTCGCCTTCTTTGCGGATGGCGCGGCCTTTGGGTTCGCCGTAGCGGGCGGTCAGTTTTTCCAGCGAGGGTTTGATGCTGGTGCTGATCTGGCCACCGTTGCGGGTGCTGCAACCCCAGCCAGGCATTTCTGCGTCCAGCACCAGTGTCGAGCGCCCGCCGCGCGTGGTTTCAATCGCGGCGTGCAGTCCGGTATAGCCAGACCCGACAATTACCACATCGGCCCGTTCAAGTGGTCGATCGGGCAAGCCGGGCACGGCTGGACAATCGTCAAGCCAATAGGCCGAGTCTTTGTGGCCATTTACCAGTGGGCTGTTGAAAGCCGTCATTCCAAAGAGACCCCAATGTGTTCGCGTTTATCAAAAAGCAGCGTGCAGACCCCGGCCCTTTGCGCAAATGTGGGTCGAAGTTACTTGACGCTAGTAAACCATATTGATTAAATCAATTTAATATTTGTTATAGTTGTATGCATTTTACTTATGCAAATCCATGTTAGGAATTGTTGTGCCTTTAAAGATTCGACATCTGGAAGTCTTCGATGCCTTGGTAGAAGCGGGGTCTGTTTCGCGCGCTGCCGACCGGTTGAACCTGACCCAGCCGGCGGTCAGCATCGCGCTCAGCAAGCTGGAGGCAGATCTTGGGTTCCGGTTGTTTCACCGAGAACGCGGGTATTTTGCCCCAACCGGGGAGGCGATGCTATTGCACAGCGAAGTGACGCAAGGATTGCGCGCCATTTCGCGCGTGTCCAAACGGATCGACGAAATCAGATTGGGCACCACCGGAGGGGTCAGCATTGCAACCAACGGTACGCTTGCGATCAATTTTCTGCCACGTCTGGTCGCAGAGTTCCAAAGCAATAATCCCGGTGTCAGCGTCGAAATCCGCGTGCACAGTTCGCGCCAGATTGCCGCATGGGTCAGTGCGGGTCAGATAGACATTGGTCTGATTGATCTGCCAGTGCCGGTGGCCGGGTTGAATGCGGAATTGTTCAAACTGGAATGCGTCTGCGTGATGCATAAAGATGACGTTCTGGCGCAGGAAAAGACCCTGACACCGCAATCCTTGCGGGACCGATCCGTGGTTGGAATTACAGGGGATCACATTGTGGATCGCCAGTTGGATCAACTGCTTTCGGACACAGACACGGTCATTCAACGTAATGTATACAGCTATTTTTTCGCGACTGCGCGCAACATCGTGGCAATGGGCAAAGATGTGGCTATCATTGACCCAACAAATGGCAAAGCCAGGTTGAACGACGATGTTGTCTGGCGCAAATTCTCGCCCCGTATTGATCACGAAATGGCGGTTATCACAGCTAAGAATCAGCCCATTGGAAAGGCCGCCGCCACCATTTGCGAGCGTATTTGCGATGGGCTGAACGCGCACGGCGATGCGTTTCCCCAGAAAGGGTCGTGAGATGGCGTGCACGGCAGCACAGTTGCGCATTCTTGGGTTTTTGACCAAGTCCGTTGCTGTGTTGGGTCAGCAGGGCGGACAGATAGGGCAGGCCTTGCAAGGGGTGCTTGCGGACGGTCGGCTGCCGGTTTCCGATTTGCAGCCCGCCGTGGTTCCGGCCTGCGTCTTGATGCCCGGACTGTTGTTAGACCCGCGTGATCCGCTGATGCAGTCACTGGCGGATTGTGTGGACGATCTTCACTGGAAATCCCCGGGGTTTGGCAGAATACCCGACGCGGTTTCTCGGCAGATGGCGGTCGTGGAAATTCTGGGCCCGGATGGTATGTTTGTGCATCAGAGAGTGCGATTGGGCGTGTTGTTGCAAGGTGAACACCTGCTCTACCCCAACCACAAACACTTGGCGCAGGAGGTTTACCATGTGCTGTCGGGCCGGGCCGGATGGTCGGTTGATAGCGTGGCCTTTCAGCCGCGAGAGGTGGGCGATTTCATTTATCACCGGTCCAACCAACTTCATGCGATGAAGACGCAAACCGACCCTCTA
>CALGEE010000291.1 GCA_937881525.1 uncultured Sphingomonadales bacterium
CTGCCGTCCACTCTTCAGTCCACAACCATTTCAATCAGGAGCGCCACTTCTACTTACCAGACAATTTCAAGCTCAATCGAACCGCCGCTCTTACTGAGTGGCGCCAGCTATTGAGAGCATAGATTCAGGCTGCGCCAGTAATCCGATGCGAGTTCTCATTCGTCTGACAGCACCGCAAAGCAAGTTTTTACGAAACGCCCTCTAATGCTCGTGACGCCTGAACAGAGGGGCGTGCTTTCATGCGCTCGTAATGAGCTTGCACATTTGGGGGCAGATCCCAGCCAGCCACATCAACAGCCCAATATTGCGTGTAATAAAGCGCTGTATCAGCAATCGTGAAATCACCCATCAAATAGTCTTTGCCAGCCAGTTGTTTGTCGACGACATCAAAGGCAGCAAGCATCGCGTTCATCCCGCGCTCACGCAGTTGTTTGTAGTCTTCAGCGCTGTCTGAATATGCATCAGGACGACGGAATAACCGCCACGACAGCATATGGACTGTACCAACAATGAAATCCATCGCTTCGATTGTGCGGGCAAGGCCTTCCGGATCGCTTGGCACAAGTTTCTTTTCAGGGTTAGTCATCGCCAACCACATCGCGATGGCTGCGTATTCCGTCAGAACGCTGCCGTCATCACGCACAAGCGCGGCTACTTTGCCTTTCGGGTTTAGCGCTTTGTACTCTGGCGTCTTTTGTTCACCTTTGGAGAAGTCCACAATCTTGAGATCATAGGGCAGGCCCACTTCTTCCATAAGGACGTGGATCCCGATTGAGCAGGTCTTTTTCGCGTAACACAGTGTTGTCATTGTTATTCTCCCTAAACCCAATCCAAGCTGGTTGGATAATGCAATGTTATCTTTGGACGGATAAGTCAGATGGACGCGACTATCAAACAGAAATCGAGAAAATAAAAATCAACATTCCAAAAATTGTATAATAAGTATGACATATTATCATTTTACCAAATAAATGATATATACTAACAAAACGATACGATCAATCTCGAAGGGTTCCTTAAGGAGATGAAAACAATGCTGGATGCACCGATGATTGACCCACATGAGCTTCGTAATGCCTTCGGGTGTCTGCCAACAGGTGTCACTGTTGTTAGCATGTTGGATGAGGCGGGTAAGCCAACTGGTGTGACTGTTGGATCCTTCACATCGCTTAGCATGTCGCCTGCTTTGTGCTTGTTCTCGCTTGGTAAACAGCAGGCAAGCGCGCGTTTGTTCAAAGAAGGCACTCCATTTGTTGTCAATGTGCTGTCCACTGATTTAGAAGGTCTCGCGTGGCAGTTTGCTAAACCTTTGGAAGATAAGTGTGCAGGTGCAGAGCTCACTGAATCCTTGGTTCAAGCACCGCGCCTAAAAGACGCTATCGCGCATTTTGCGTGCCACGCCTATACGATCCATGATGGTGGAGATCACATAATCGTTGTCGGTGAAATATTAGACTTTGATCACAAAGAAGGCGACGCGTTGATCTTTTATCGTGGTCAAATGCAGACGTCGGCACCTCTATGAACCGGCATCCAAAGCTAGACGAAAGCGCTCTTTCAGCGGATCAACAAGTGATCCATGATGATATAGTCAATGGTCCGCGCGGCGCGGTTGTTGGACCGCTTAGGGTTTGGCTGCAAAGTCCGGGGCTCGCCAAACATGCACAGGCTTTGGGACAATACGCTCGCTATGATAGCGTTTTGCCGCAGGTCTTGTCAGAACTCGCGATCTTGGTGACGGCGCGGTATTGGTCGTCAGGATTTGAGTGGTCGCATCATGTTCCGATTGCAATAGAAGCGGGTGTACCGAGCGGTGCGGTAGATGCGATTTCCAACGCAAAGTGCTACGCTTTTGAGGACGCAGAAATGCAGGCTGTCTTTGATTTCGCGGTGGAGTTGCATTTGCTAAAAAACTTAACAGACGTGACATACGACAAGGCTTTGGCCCTTCTAGGACAGCAAGCTTGTGTCGATTTAGTCGGCGTCTGCGGGTACTATACTCTGATCTCGATGACGATCAACGTGTTTGATGTGCCTGACGGCGAAGGCCCTGAACTGCCAGCGTTGGATGTAGATTTGGGCGACTATTTCGCTGCCTAAGCCACTGCCGCGGCAGTCTTCGCCATGATTTTCTGAATGTGGCGGTGTGAAGATCCATTCGCGTTGTTCGGGTCTGGCTCCATCATCCATGATCCTAAGTCTCGCGCCTGCATATGGGCGCGCATGGAGGCTGGAACACGTATGGAGGAGTAGGTCTCTAACGACGTTGCGGCATGCTCAGCCAAGCACAATGCATCCTCGGCGGCTTTGGTGACGCCCATCCCAACATGAGGTCTTGCGACGCAAGCAGCATCTCCGGACAAAACAACGCGGCCATTCTGCATCGTTGTAGAATGGTGATCATAGATTGGGGTGAAGAAAGGGCGTTCTGAGTGGTTTAAGATTTCCACGAATGCAGCCGGAAGCACTTCGTTCGCACGTGTGAACATCTCTTGTAGAAGGTCGCCGCGCACCAAAGGAGGCGGGATTGAAATCGGGTGATGCTGTCCTGTTTCATCCGTCAACATATTGCGCAACACATCCGCTGGGGCGGGGGAGTACCACACAAAATTATAACGCCTATGCCCCTGGCGCAGGTCATTGTTTGGCCCAGCAATCGGGTAGCCGACAATCTGGTTTTGCGCAGGCATAAAGAAAGAAAAATGTTCAAAGACGTCAGCGTGCACATCCCGTGGAATATCTCGCTCATGCGCCAACGCGCGCCATACAACGTAGCCCGCGTATTGCGGTACGACCTCGGGCAGCATCTGCGCACGAATGGCAGAGCGAAAACCATCCGCACCAATAAGCAAATCAGCGGTGCGCGTTGTGCCATCGTCAAATAGCGCAGTTACGTTGTCAGCAGTTTGCGTATAACCCGTGATGCGTGCTCTAAGATGATATGACCCCTCAGGGATCAACCGCCGCAGTATTTGATGGATGCGATCCCAAGAGGTCACGACTTGTGCGAACGGCAACGTCGCAACGCGGCCACCGTTTTTATGAAATGCCACACGATCGTGCACTTGAACGCCAAGATCTGTCAGATCGGCACCTACCGCGCGTAACGCTTTAATCAAGGCGTCGTGAGTTACGATGCCCGCGCCACGACCGGAAAGTTCGACGTCGGTGCGCTCATAAATATCGACGTTCCATCCTGCTTTAATGAGCGCTGTTGCTGCGAACAGCCCACCGATAGAGCCACCACTGACAATTGCACGTTTAATCACGGGGGCGCTCCATATTTATTTATCAACCTATAGATAGTATGGTTCGCACAGGATCAAGATTGTTTAAAGTGGATCACCCAGAGAGCTTACTCATTTCTTCCGTGTACCAGTCGCCAATCTCGCTGGCGGTCATCCATGCGACGCCTTCGTGGCCGCTGATATAATCGAGCAGCCCTTCAAGATAGCGAATACGGTGCGGCACACCTGTCACATAGGGATGGATCGAAATCGCCATGACACGCGCATTGTCCGCGCTTTCCGAGTAGAGGCGATCAAATTGATCACGCCCGCGGCGCAGGAATTCATCAGAGCAATGTTGTTGAAGCGCGTAAACCGCAATGTCATTCATTTCCACAGTGTAGGGGACCGTCGTGATTACCCCGTGCGGCGTATCCACTTCTTGCGGAAGATCATCAAGCACCCAGTCGGCCACATATTTCACACCTGCTTCGCTGAGCAGATCAAGGGTCTCTTCGGTCTCAGTCAGCCCGGGGCTTTCCCAAGACGTAGGGCGCTTGCCAGTGAAGGCCTCAATAGTATCCATAGCTTGATGGATCGCGGCGCGCTGATCAGTCAATTTGTGCATCGGACCCTGTAAATGCCCGTGGCCCATAAACTCCCAACCCGCGTCAAGCCCGGCTTGGGCGACGCGAGGGTAGCTGTTACAGACGTTGCCATTAATCGCTAAAGTCGTTGGAATCTTGCGCGAGGTCAGGGCTTGGTGCTGTCGCCAAAAGCCAGAGCGCATACCGTATTCATGCCAGGACCAATTCGGAACATCTGGTAACAAAGGCTTGCCCATAGGCGGCGGCAAAACAGTGCGTGGCATAGGGCTTTCGATGCCCCAATCCTCGACGTTCACAATGACCCAGACCGCAAGCCGTTTGCCATCGGGTAAGGTCAGTTTGGGACGATCCACAATGGCTTGGTAAGGTAGGCGATCTGTAAGGCGCATTAGAACTCCAAAAACTGTTTTAAGGCTGCGTTGAACGCATCCGCTTGGTTGAGGTTTGCGATATGTGCGCAATTGGGGATGTCTACGTAGCGTGCGTTGGGTGTCGCGGTGAACATGCTCTCCATTTCAGCTGCAGGCGCGCCGAAATCATCAGCGCCCGAAATAAACAGAGTGGGGAGT
>CALGEE010000292.1 GCA_937881525.1 uncultured Sphingomonadales bacterium
CCCTGCCTCTTTCGCAGCACTGCGCGTAACGTTCGCAAGCCTTAAAGCGACTGGTCGCATCATGTCGGCTTGGGCTGCATCTATGCCTAATTGGCTACATGTGCCTGTTTCGGGCAGCATCGCGGGATAGGTCACAACAATGATCTGCGCCTTTGGTGCGCGTACGCGGATTTTGCGTAAGGTCGAGACCAAATCTGACCGCAACGTCGCAAAATCCCGGTTATCGACCGGCTTTGCGCCTTTCCAAAATTGTCCAACTAGGAAGCCCGGAATCCCACCTTGGCGCTGATAGGCCATTGCCGTCAGATCTCCGATATAAGCGATATCATTACCGCCAGCGGTCAATGTTATAAGGCGTGTTGCAGGACCGATTGCGTCAATTTGCGGGCCAAGAAACACCTGCCCGCCGCGCACAACATGGTGCGTCGTGGCGCCAGAGCAACTCATGTCGGTCAGCAACAGCCCTGTCATCCGCGCAATTTGTTTGGGGTAGCCATTGACGCTCCGCTGGCAAATGAATGGACTTCCAGTTTCTCGCGCACCAAGACCGAGGCCGGCAGCGAATGAGCTTCCGAGTGCGACATAAGGCGAATTGGCGCGCGGAGCTTGTTTGCCCTGATAGTATAGGACAGCCAAAACGATAAGCAATCCAAGCAGTAACAGCAGCAGTGCAGCTTTAGTCAGACGCCAAATTCGCAACCGCCTTACCCCTCAAACTCATAAAACTTCTGATACTGCCGCCGGTATGCCAATATCGGCCCGTCGCCTTTCACCAGCAGTGGTTCTGTCTGAAAAATTTTAGCATTCCAGATCGGAATATCCTGATTGACCTGCTTCACCAGATCGCGGATGCGGGCGTCGGTCACACGAATGCGGCCTTCGCTTAGGCCCGGCGCATGATACATTTGCCAGCGCAGATGTGTGTGCTCAGCGTCAATCGGCGTCTGCTGCTGGTTATGGACGACATGCGTTACGTCCTTGAACTCGGTAATCGACTGGCCGGGGCCGGTCGCAGTAACGTCGATGATCCCGGTCATCGGCCCGCGCGGCGTAACCATTTCGGCGACGACTTTGTTCGACCGCACCCAACCGTCGATCTTGAAATCGCCCTCTGCCGGGCCAGTAACGCCGTGGACCGCGTTGAAATGGGCATGATCCTGACCGTTTTCGGTAATTTCCTGAACATGTATATTGATGATCCATTCATAGGTCGAATGCAGCACCCATTCACCATCTTCGGGGCAGGTCGGCATCGCCGCTACGTCCCATTTAGGCTCTGCTTTGTTCGGATGATACCAGACAAAGGCCACGCCATCCTGTTCTTTTACCGGCCATGTGGGCAGGCATTGTCGTTTCAGCCGGGGAGCTATCGTGTCAGTATAGGGAATGTTGGTCACGGCACCTTGGCCGCTGAAACTCCAATGATGGAAGGCACAGCGCAGATCATTGCCATTGACGGTACTTTCGACACCCAGATGCGCGCCCAGATGCGGGCAGAACGGATCGACGGCGTTCAGCACGCCATCTTCGCCGCGCCACATGACGAATTCGGTGCCGAAGTAATTCATCGTCCTGATCGCGCCAGCTGCAATCTCGTCCGACATGGCAACGCCGAACCAACCAAAGGGTATGGGAAGGCTATTATAGCCACGTTCGCGTGTGTGATTGATGTTCATAATCGTCTCCATCAACGTCCAGTTGGAATTTCGCGGAACGGCACATCCTTGTCCACACGCACATCACCGGGTAGGCCAAGGACACGTTCCGCAATAATATTCTTCATAATCTCGTCGGTGCCTCCACCCAATCGCAAGGCTGGTGCCCATAGAAAGCGGTGTTGGAAACCGCCATTGAGCATCGCGGTTTTGGGATCATCGATCAGACCGAAATGATCCTGAATATCCAGCGCCTGATTGGTCAGCTCCTGCGTCTGCGTGGCCCAGAGCAACTTGCCCGCCGACCCTTCTGGCCCTGGCGTGTGGCCGCGCGACATGGCGGTCAGCGTGCGGAAACTGAGCAAGCGGATAGCCTCTGAACCCACATAATAATCCGCAAGCCATTCGCGGAAAGCTGGGTCTTCGAGTGTCGAGCCGTCAAATGCCGGACTATTGCGCGCCACCTCCATAATGTCGCGCCACGAAAGACCTGTGCCAGACCCCAAAGCCGCGCGCTCGTTCATCAGGGTCGAGATCACTACTTTCCAGCCATCGCCCGGCCCGCCAATCATCTGGTTGGCTGGGATGCGGACATCTTCAAGAAAAACCTCGTTCAATTCGGCATCGCCCGACATCATCTTGATCGGGCGGACTTCGAGCCCCGGCGTCTTCATATCGAGCCAGAAGGCAGACAGCCCTTTATGTTTGGGCAGGCTAGCGTCTGTGCGGGCGATGACCATGCCATAATCCGAAGCCTGCGCGCCGCTGTTCCAAACCTTTTGGCCGTTCAACACCCAATGATTGCCATCCTGCACTGCCATTGTGCGCGTCGCGGCGGAATCAGAGCCGCTCGACGGTTCGGAAAACAGCTGGCACCAGATTTCGTCTCCGCGCACGGCGGGCTCCACACGGGCAAGTGACGCCTCGTCTTTGCTATACTCCATCAGTGCGGGCAGCAGCATGTGCAGGCCGGTCATGAAATAAGTGAATTGTACCCCTGCGCGCGCCTCTTCCTGATTGAAAATCGCTTCCTCAATCGCTGTGCCTGCCGCCCCGCCGCGTTCCTTAGGCCAGGATATGCAGGCATAGCCAGCATTGGCCTTGGTCTCCTGCCACTTACGTGCGATTTCCTTGTGGGCGTCGTGCCAGTTGCGGCGTTCTTCGGGGGCAAGCACCGAAAGATCGGGCTTATTCGCCTCGATCCAATCGCGGACCTTCGTGCGGTATTCGGCTTCTTGCGGGTTGTCATCAAAATTCATGGCTGTTTCTCCGCATTAAGCCGTGCTTCAAGGCCATCGGCTAACCGCCGTTTCCAGTCACGTGGCGCGCCGATTACGAGCCCCAAATGCCGGGCGCGGCGATAGAAGAAATGGCAATCCGCCTCCCATGTCACGCCGATACCACCATAGGTCTGGATCATCTCTTTGGATGCCAGCCAATAAGCGGCGGATCCGGCTACACGCGCGGCGGCTGCGGCCACCGGCAATTCGGACGCATCGGTGGAGAGCGCCCATGCACCATAATAGGCATTGGCACGAGCGACTTCGTTCTTCACGAACACGTCGGCCAATTTATGCTTGATTGCCTGATAGCTGCCAATGGGGCGACCAAAGGCATAGCGTTCGAGCGCATAATCACGCGCCATCTCAAGGCAACGGTCCGCACCGCCCAATTGTTCAAATGCGAGCAATATTGCGCCGCGTTCTTGAATGGATTTCAGCATTTGTAGTCCCTTGCCCACTTCACCCAATGGTTCGACCGACGCGCCGTCGAAACTAATGCTCGCCGCGCCGCGTGTGGGGTCGATATTTGAGACCGCCTGGCGCGTAACGCCTTCGCCCCTCAGGTCGACGAGGTAAAGACTAAGCCCGTCCTCGCCTTTCGCCAGAACGACCGCGCGCGCCGCCGCCATGCCGTCTGCGACCGGCAGCTTGGTCCCAGAGAGTTTTCCGCCGGAAACTTTTGCCGCGATCCTCGCGTCGGTGAGCACCCCTGCGCCTTCGGATATCGCAAGCGTACCGATCAGTTCGCCGCTTGCCACCAAGGGCAGCAATTGCGATTTCTGTTCCTCGCCCCCTGCGAGCTTCAAAGCTTCGGCGAAGAAATAGATACTCGAAGCGAAGGGCACCGGAGCTACCGCGCGACCAAGCTCCTCGGCGAGCGCGCACAGTTCGACATAGCCAAGGCCAAGCCCGCCATAGGCTTCGGGTATCGTCGCCCCACACCAGCCTTGTTCAACAATGCGGCCCCAAAGCGCGACGTCATAGCCATCGCCCGGATTTTCCAGCACCGCTCGGGACACCGTCAAAGGCGATGCAGCGGTCAAAAACCGCCGCGCTTCTTCTTTCAGCGCCTTTTGGTCGTCGGTATAATCAAAATTCACGCACTGCTCCTATTCGCAATCGTATCTTCAAATTCACGCACGATCCGGTCAACCAGAACCGCCGTCGGTTCCACGGAATGGGACGAACCCACACCCTGCCCGCATCCCCAAATGTCGGACCATGTCTTGGCCGCACCGTCTTGCGCCGCCACATCAATCGCGCGCCGCGTGGTTGGCAGGGCCTCAGGATCAAGCCCCGCTGCGACTATGGACTGGCGCAAGTAATTTGCGGGCGTACCGCTAAACGCGGGCGTATAGACAATGTCCGCCGCGCTCGCATCCACCACCGCTGCCTTTTGCGCAGGCGAAATAAGCGCTTCCTCCGTCGCCAGAAAGGCCGATCCGATATACGCAAAATCCGCGCCCATCATCCTCGCTGCTGCAACTGCACGGCCTGTTCCGATCGCCCCTGCTAAAGCAATCGGCCCATCGAACCACGCCCGCAATTCCTCGACCAATGCAAAAGGCGACTGCATCCCGGCATGACCGCCAGCGCCTGCGGCAACCGCAATCAATCCGGTCGCGCCTTTGTCTATTGCTTTGCGGGCATGGGCCTGGTTGGTCACATCGTGCAGCGTGACCCCGCCATAGGCCTGCACCGCGTTGTTTACATCCTCGCGCGCGCCCATCGAGCTAATGACTAACGGCACCTTATGCGCCACGCACCGCGCCAGATCGTCCTCCAATCGCGGATTGCTTTTGTGGACGATCAGATTGACCCCAAAGGGGGCGGCAGGCCTTTGAGGATGGTCGCTATCCCACGCCGCCAATGCGGCTTCAATCTCGGACAACCAGTCATCAAACTGTGCCGATGGCCGCGCGTTCAAAGCCGGTATTGTGCCGATAATCCCGCTGGTGCACTGAGCAATCATAAGCTCGACCCCCGACGCAAGGAACATCGGTGCACCTATCACCGGCGCGCGCAATTGGTCGCGCCAGCGCCGCAATATCGCTGCGCCTCGCGTGTCGGCTTTTGGTGATGACACTGCGTCGGTCAAACTCTACCCTTTTGGCAAAAGTGCCGACTCTCCTTGCCCGACTATGCGGCGCTTTACAATACACATCCCCTGTTGCATTAATTGATTCTGACGCTCTGATTGAAAGATTGTTTATGCCCCGTCCCCGCGACATTGCCGCCATCGACACGCTTATTGGTTTTCGTGATCGCACCCATGCGCCACTTGTCGCCAGCGAGAAGGTGAAGTGGGACAAGCACCCAGCAGAATATATGTTCAAGGATTTGCCCGGCGAGTTGGCCGACGACGTTGATCGCGACACCAGCATCGTGGAAACCCTCGCCGAGATGGACAAGCACAACATCCGTGTCGGCGTGATACACACCAATGACGACCGCACGGCGGGCGCACTCAAACTTTATCCCGACCGCTTTGTCGGCATCATGCCCACCA
>CALGEE010000293.1 GCA_937881525.1 uncultured Sphingomonadales bacterium
GGTGGCATGGGCGGGATCACGGGCACGAAAAAGCCTTTTGCACCTGAAGTGCTGAAAGCGCTCTACCCAGATCATGCCGCCTATTTGGCGAAATTCTCAACAGTAACCGACCTGATGGTTCGCGAGCGCTGGATTTCAGCGGATGATGCTGCCGCGATGAAGGCGGCGGCGAATTTACCCACACCCTGAGGCAAGCACCTGTCAGTGGTCTTCATCGTCATGATCGTCGGGCGGAACGCATAAAATCGTCCATGCCTCAAACAGATACGACCGCGCCTTTTTAATGGCAGCCGCGGCAGAGGGATCATGCGGCGTCAACCGGATGATCAAATCGACAAATGCCTCATTAGCATCATAGGTTTCACGCCGCAGTGCAACGCGCAGTTCATCAGTTTCATTTATCATCGTGTTTCCTCATTGGCTCGCATCCACGCGGATCAAATCTGCGGCTTTTTCACCAATCATGATCGCCGGGGCATTTGTGTTGGCACTGGGCATGATCGGCATGATCGAGCCATCAGCCACTCGCAGACCAGAAACCCCGCGCACTCGCAAGCGCGGATCGACAACCGAGCGGTCATCGCCGCCCATCCGGCAAGTACCAACAGGGTGATAGCCTATCCCTGCCGTGCTGCGGATACGTTCTTCCCACTCAGCATCGGTTTGCGGTTTTTGCGCAGGCGCAATTCGGCCCGTCAGGTGCTTGGCAAAGCTGGGGGCGTGGAGGATATCATCCACCGCTTTCAGTCCCCGGATCAACGCCGCCATATCCTCCGGATCGCCGACCAATCGGTGGTTGATAACGGGTGCATCCATTGGGTCGGCACTTCGCAAACGGATTTCGCCCCGGCTGCGCGGCTTGGCGACATTGGTGTAGACGACGATACCGGGCTTGTGATGCGGTTTGCGTGAAACGGGATCATAAGCGAAAGGTCCAAATTGCAGCTTGATGTCCGGCTGGGCAAGGCCAGGTTTTGAACGGAGGAACGCCATCCCCTCAACCGGTGTTGTCGACATGATACCGCGACCGCTGAGCAGATATTGGATCAATCCCAGCCCGATATGAATGGGGCCCATCTTTGTGTTTATCGTTGGAATATCCACGGTCACGCTGGTCTGTACACTGGCATGTTCCTGCAAATTCTTTCCGACGTGTTGCGCATCAACCTTCACCTCGATTCCCAGCGCGCTGACCTCTGCCGCCGGACCAATGCCAGAACGCAAGAGGATCGCAGGCGAAGCCAGACTGCTAGCACTGACAATCACTTCGCGTTTTGCCGCGACGGTTCTAGTCTCGCCGTCCTTCACATATTGCACGCCCGTCGCACGACCATCCTCGATCAGCACCTTGTCGACCATTGCGCCGGTAATGACCGTCAGATTGGGCCGTTTCATTGCAGGCTTCAGGAAAGCTAGCGCCGCGCTGGAGCGCTGCCCGTTCTTCTGCGTGACATAAGCGATGAATGCGCCATCGATGTCGCCCGCGCAATAATCCTCCACTTTGCGGTATCCAAGGTCAGCAAAGGCATCGACAAATGCGTGCGAGAGCGGATGGATTTTGCGTGGCAAGGCGACCCCCATCGGCCCGTCGGTCGCGTGCGATGCACTGGCAGGGCCATCAAAGCATTCGGAGCGTTTAAAATAGGTCTGAACGCTATCCCAACCCCATCCGGTACAGCCCAGATCCTGCTCCCAACTGTCATAATCAGCGCGTGAGCCGCGGATATACATCATGCCATTGATCGAGGAACCGCCGCCGAGCATCTTACCCGCAAACCACATCGATTTGCGCCCACCCAGCGAAGGGTCAGGTTCGGTCATGTACATCCAGTCGGTCTTTGGCCGCCCAAGTAGCTTCGCCGAACCCGAAGGCATTGTGGCCAGAAAGCCATCGCCTGATCCGCCTGCTTCGAGCAGCAAGACCGTAGAATTGGGGTCTTCGGACAGGCGGCTGGCGAGCACACAACCCGCACTGCCACCGCCTGCGATGACATAATCGGCTTCGATACTCATGCGTTCAATCCGCCATTGATACTGATGATTTGTCCGGTGATTTTTGCCGCATCGGGGCCGCACAGGAATAACGCCACGGGCGCGATGTCTTTGGGTGTCGGCAGGCCAAGCCCTGCCCTGTCAAAAGCGGTTCCCGCCCGCGCGGCATGTTTCTCAAACGCTGGCGTATCTGCGACAAAGCTGGGCGAGATACAATGCACCCGCACGCCTTGGCGCGATACTTCCAGCGCAAGATTTCGGGCAAAGCTCATAACCCCGCCAAAGGCTGCGCCGATGACGGACTGACGCGGTGAGGCAAATTTGCCGGCGTCCGAGGCAAAGCCGATGATCGTGCCGCCGCGCACTGCGAGATGCGGCAAGGCGGCGAAACAAAGTCGCTGGAAGCTGCCGAGAACGAGCGCCGCATGTTCGCCGAAGCTCGCTGGCGTCGCTGTGGCGAAAGGACCAGCCACTCCCGCTCCCCCGGTAATCCCGCAATGAATGACAGCATCGAGGCGTCCGGCTGCTACCGCCAGCTTTTCGACCATCGCTTCGATAGCCCCTTCCTCCCGAAAATCCGCAGGGGCGGCAATTAATTGAGCCTCGGCCACACGAGCGCGCAAACGTTCTATCGCCTTAGCAACGCTCTTCGCATGCGAGCCGTGCACCGCAACGACGGCTCCGGCTTCGGCGGCTTGCGCGGCGATTTCAAATCCAATTGCGCCGCTTGCCCCTGTCACCAGTACGACATCTCCACGGCTGATGGTCATGTCGATTGGCCCACTTAGACAGCGGAGCCGAGGTTCATCACCTGAACATCTTGAAACGCGCGGATGCCCTCAACGCCGCGTTCGCGGCCAATACCGCTCATCTTCACGCCGCCTGACGAGCTGTTGGCGCTGGCGAAGAAGGCGTTGACATTGATCGTGCCAGTACGGATGCGTTTGGCAACGTCAAGCGCGGCGCGCGCGTCTTTGCCATAGACATAGCCCGACAGGCCAAGCGAGCTATCATTCGCCATTTCAATCGCATGCTCGACATCACGGTAACCGATGACCGACACCACGGGGCCGAATATTTCATCCTGTGCCGATGGGTTCTTATTATCGGGCACGTCCAAGATGGTGGGTTCAAAGAAATAACCGGGGCGGTCCGCACGCTTGCCACCTGCGACCACGGTGGCTCCCGCCTCAACCGCCAACTTTACATAGCGCTCGCACCGCTGGGCCTGCGCCTCGCTGATGACCGGGCCCATGGTTGTTTCTGGGTCAGTCGAATCACCGATTTTCAAATAAGCCATGCTTGCAGCCATCGCGCCCAGCACTTTGGCTTTTTCCGCTTCGGGAACGAAGATACGCGTTCCTAGAACACATCCTTGCCCTGCATGCGCGATGCAAACACCGACTGCCGCGCTGAACGCAGCTTCGACCCGGTCAGGCAAGTAAATCTGCGCGGACTTGCCGCCGAGTTCGAGCTGAAGACGCTTCATCGAAGGCGCGGCTTGACCTGCAACAATGCTACCCACTTCTGTCGATCCCGTAAAGCTGACCATGTTGACAGCAGGGTCAGTGGTCAGCAATTGCGCGCCTTCGGCTCCGCTTTCGGCGATGATACTCAGCACGCCTTCGGGAAGGCCAGCCTCTGCCGCAATTTCCGCGAGCGCCAACGCGCTGAGCGGCGTCAACGGGCTCGGACGCAGAATCACGCAATTGCCGGTGGCCAGCGCGGGCATGAGTTTCCAAAGGTTTATGTGAAGCGGGAAATTATAGGCCGAAATCGCCGCGACGACGCCCACTGGTACATAGCGGCGGATGCTTTGCACAAAGCCGCCCATATTGTTGATGCGTTCATCAAGGGTGATCGGGTTCTCTTCAATCTCGGGCAGTTTCAGGCACAGGTCGAGCATCACATCCATTTGCGCCAGCGGTGCGCTGATTTGAGCAGGCAAAGCGAAGGATTTGATCGGCATTCCGGTTTCGGTGACAATCAAATCGCGCAGATCGTCATGACGCGCAGTAAATCGCGCCAGCAGATCGCGGACGATGGCAACGCGTTCCTTTTGCGGCTTAGCCGCCCATTCGCCCTTGTCGGCTGCGACCCTCGCCGACGCAATCGCCGCCTTCGTCTGGTCGAGCGAAGCGCCCGCAAATTCGATGGTGACTTCGCCAGTGGACGGATTGCGGACGGTGATGGGTTGGCCTTCCCCTGCGACAAGTTTGCCGCCAATCATCATTTTTACGGGTAGCCAAGCGGTGGATGATGTCACGGATAATGCTCCTGAAGAAATATGCGTATAATTGCGTGGATTGCTGCTTTATGCGACGCGCACCACAACCTTGCCGGTGGTGCTGTGCTCAAACAGATTGACCTGGGCTTGCGGAAGATTTTCGAGGCCATCGACAATGTGCACCTCGGGCTTGATCGCCCCGCAGGCCAGCAATTCGGTAATATCCTGCTCGAAACCGGCCCGCAATGCATCCTGGCCAAATTGGCTGAAGCCCTGAATACGCACGCCCTTGCCCATTACGGCGAATAGCACCGGTGGCAGGTTATCGGTCTGAGATCCGGCGGTGGCATCCTGATATTGCGCCATCAGTCCAGATATCAGGATCAGCCCGCCATAGGCCATGAAGGGCACCACATCGGCCATCATCGGACCACCGACATTGTCGAAATAGACGTTGACGCCATTCGGCAAAGCCGCCGCCAATTGTGCTTTGAAATCTGGTGCATTACGGTCTGCGACAGCATCATAGCCGACGACATCGAGCAAATAGCGTTTCTTGTCTTCACCGCCGGAAATGCCTACCACGCGACCACCGCGTGCCTTGACGAGCGCGCCGACCGCAGAGCCGACAGCGCCTGCGGCTCCGCTGACTAAAATCGTCTGCTCTTGCTTCACGCCGCCTGCGACATTGAGCCCTATATAGGCGGTGAAGCCCGGGAGCCCGCCAATGCCCAATGCATTTTCGATCGCACCAAGGCCATGCGGCACGCGGACCACGCCCTGCCCGGTCGAGACGGCATAATGCTGCCACCCAAACCGGCCTTCGACAGTCTCGCCCACCTTAAATTCAGGATGGCGGGATTCGATGATCTCGCCCACAGCCGCACCGGGAATAACGCTGCCCAAAGGCAGCGACGGCATAGAGGCGCTCCCCAAGGGCATTTTGTCGATAAAGATCCGCAGCATCGGATCGACCGAGACAAAATTATTGCGAACCAGAAAGCTGCCATCGGCAACTTCCGGAACCGGACAATCCTCAACCGCAAAGTCTGATGGCTTCAAATTCCCCTCAGGATAGCTTTGGAGAACCACTTTTTGAGCGGTCTTATTGCCGAGCGACATGCACTACACCCTATCTGGTTTTAAAAAACAGCCACGCGGGGTTGAGCCTGTTCGAGGACTATCCCGGCGCGGAAGATTTACAGGTTAAACAGTTGTTTCGCGCGACCGCCGCAGATCATGGCCTTGTCGGCTTCCGGCACGCCTTCGAACAATTCTTCAATTTTAGCCATCGAATGCGGGAAAGTCGTTTCCGAATGCGGATAATCCGACGACCACATGATGTTGCCCGCACCCGGCATGTCTCGGGTGAGGATGCCAACGCGGTCGTGAATGAACGAGGCATAGATGTTGCGGTCCATGAAATAGCTTGGCTCATGTTCCAAAACACTCTTCACCCAATGGCGCTGCTTGTGCCAAGTTTCGTCCATATAATTGGCGGCAAAGGCTAGCCAGCCCGAACCACTTTCGACAGAAGCGATCTTCAATTCAGGGAATCGCTGGAACACGCCACCATAGATCATAATCGCCAGTGGCTCGGCCATACCGAATTTGGACATCAGAAGATCGGAAAGAAAGAATTTCGGCTCGGTAAAGCGAACAATACGACCGCCCAAATGGATGGTCAGCGGCACGCCGAGATCGCACATCGTTTTCCACAATGGATCAAATTCGGGATCGGCATAGCTGCGGTCGCTATTGACGTCTCCGGTCAATGCCCGCATCTGCGCTTCCCCGCCATTAAGCGACGCGGCTTGCGACATAGGGAAAGCCGGAATGTTGATCGCTTTCAATCCCCGCGCAACACAGTCGTGGATCATCTTTATAGTTTCATCAACGTCGCGCATCGGAACATAGCCCACACCGACCAA
>CALGEE010000294.1 GCA_937881525.1 uncultured Sphingomonadales bacterium
CGCGGATCTGCTTGAGAAGATCGATGGTGTTGTTTGTATCGGCGCGGGCCATGCCTGCGGTTGGCTCATCTAGCAACAACAGTCGTGGTTCTTGCGCAAGACACATTCCGATCTCAAGCCGACGCTTGTCGCCGCGCGACAGGCTGGCTGAATGCATATGGCGTTTGTCGGCCATATTCATGTCTTCCAGCGCATGCATCGCGTGCTCAATAATGTCCTTTTGGTTGCGCACCGCGGCGAAGGCCGTCATGGAGAATGACCCATCGCGTTTGGCAAAGCAGGGGATCATCATATTTTCCATAACGGTCAGATCGCCGAAGATTTCAGGGGTTTGAAACACCCGTGAAATGCCCATTTGGTTAATTTCATAGGGCGTGCGGCCGAGCACGGATTGCCCATCAAACATCACTGATCCCGTATCTGGGATCAGCTTGCCTACCAGACAATTGAGCAAGGTGGATTTGCCGGCGCCATTTGGACCGATAATGGCATGAACTGTTTGTTCCTGCACGCTGAGGTTTACATCCCCCAAGGCCTGAAGGCCTCCGAAGCGTTTGTTGACGCCTTTGACTTCAAGGATACCCATTCGTCTGTCTCCTATTCTGCCGGCGTTTCATCGGAAGGCGTATCGGCCTTCTTGCGACGAAACAGCTTGCCAATGCGCTGCCCACCTTCGACCAACCCGCCTGGAAGGAAGATGATCACCATCATGAACAACAAGCCCAAAGTCAGATGCCAGCCCTTGCCTACGAAAGGGTGGATCAGCGTAACCATAATGTCTTCAAAGCCATCAGGCAGGAAGGACAGCCACTCATGCAGAACGCTGTCGTTGATTTTGGACAGGATATTTTTGAAATATTCGTTGAACCCGGCGCCCAAGATGGGACCGATCAAGGTGCCGATGCCACCCAGGATTGACATGATGACGATCTCTCCCGAGGCGGTCCAGTGCATACGCTCCGCGCCAGCCAATGGGTCCATACATGCCAGCAATCCGCCAGCAAGCCCGGCGTACATGCCGGAGATGACAAAGGCCATCAATGTATAGGGCCGTGTGTTCAGACCTGTGTAGTTGAGCCGCTGTTGGTTCGATTTGACGGCCCGCAGCATCAGCCCGAAAGGAGAGCGAAAGATGCGAATGGAAATATAAAAGGCCAGCAGTAAGAACAATCCAGACAGGTAATAGCCAGCATTCAGCGTGAAATCCCAATTCCCGATCAACAGGTGGGTTTCTGACCGCATGGATAGGCCGAACAGATGTGGGAAATTCGGATCCGTGGCGCTCAAGAGAACCTGCGGGTCAGAGTTATAAACCTGCAAACCTGTTTCCCCATTGGTGAGGTTGTAGCTCGAAGATGGGTTGCCCAAGACCGAATAGGCCATATTGAACATCATCTGCGCCAGCGCGAGCGTGAGGATCGAAAAATAGATCCCAGAGCGCCGCAGGCTGACGTATCCCACGGCCAGTGAGAAAAGCCCGCTGACTGCGATGGACAACAAAATGGCCGGGATGATGTCATAGCCGAGCAATTTAAACATCCAGACCGCGGCATAGGATCCTGCGCCCAGAAAGGCTGCATGACCGAAAGAGAGGTAGCCCGTCAGGCCAAAAAGGATGTTAAACCCAATGACCAAGATGCCAAAAATAGCGAAGCGCTGCATCAGGTCGGGATATCCTGCGTTGAACATTTGCGCCATGGCTGTGCCTTCGGGGAAGGGATTGAGCACGAAGGGCGCGAAAATCACCATCACTGTTACGATCAGCAATAGGGTGAAGTCTTTTTTTTCTAAACCAAGCATATTCTCAATCCTCCATCACGCCTTTGCGCCCCATAAGGCCGCGCGGACGTACTAGGATAACAATGATCGCCATTAAGTAGACAATGATTTGGTCGATGCCCGGAAGGATGTTTTTCACTTCGTTCATCGAGGCAAAGCTCTCTACAATTCCCAGCAAGAAGCCGGCCAGAACCGCGCCTGGCAGCGAACCCATGCCGCCCACAACCACAACCACAAAGGACAGGACCAACAGTTCCACACCGATATCATAGGTCGGAGGGGTGATCGGCGTGTACATCACGCCCGCAAGTCCAGCCACCGTGGCGGCTATGGCGAAGGTGATGGTAAAACGTTTGTCGATATCAATGCCCAGCAGGCCGACGGTTTCGCGATCGGCCATACCAGCGCGCACAACCATCCCAAAGGTGGTGAATTGCAAGAAGGCAAATACGCCGCCGATGATCACAGTCGAGAAGAGGAAATAAACCATTCGCCAGTAGGGATAGGCAATCGCATTGGCCTCAAATCCCAGCCAGACTCCGAGATCCATTGTCCCAATAAAAACATCAGGCGGGGCGGTTTGGATGGGGTTTGCGCCGTAGAAAAACTTGATAATTTCCTGCAACACAATGGCCAAGCCGAATGTCACCAGGATTTGATCCGCATGAGGCCGTTTGTAGAAATGCTTAATCAAGCCACGTTCCATAATCACGCCGACCAACAGCATGACGGGAATGGCCAGTAAGATTGCCAAAGGCACTGACCAATCGGTCATCCAAGCGGCCGGACCTGCGCCGAACCAATGTTCCAAATACGTGGTTTTGATCGTGGCCGGATTGCCCAGAAAATCCACTTTTGTCGGATCGATGGTCTCAAAGCTGATCGAAAAAATTCGGTTCAATGTAACGGCGCAGAACGCCCCGATTACAAATAGCGCACCGTGCGCGAAGTTCACAACACCGAGCGTGCCGAAGATCAAAGTCAGGCCAAGTGCGATAAGCGCATAGGCTGAACCTTTATCTAAGCCGTTCAGGATTTGAAGAATGATGGCGTCCATGGTCCCCACCTGCGGGTTATCTATTTATTGGAAAATAGGGTACGCTTTTGCGCACCCTAATTGCGTGGTTGTGCAGAGATGACAGGCACCTCTGCACGCTTTTACTTAAGCACCTGGGTTACATGCGCCCAAGTCGCCACCGGCAAACATTGGGTGATCTGGAGCGTATTTTACTTGCTCCATTGGTGTCACTTCAACGATTTCCAGAAGGTCAAACTCGGATGTTGGGTTCTCTTTACCCTTCACAACCAGCACGTCTTTGAAGCACTGATGATCGTCGGCGCGGTACAATGTTTTCCCATTGCCCAGACCGTCGAACTCAAAGCCTTCCAAGGCCTCGCCAACACCACATGGATTGAATGTGCCAGCGCGGTTACACGCATCTGCATAGAGCAGAGTTTGACAATATACGGTGTGTGCCGCCTGTGAAGGAGGGAAGCCGTATTTTGTGCCGAAGGATTTAACAAAGGCTTTGGAGCCTTCATCCTGCAAGGACCAGTGCCAGTTTGTCGAGCCAAAGATGCCCTTCACGTTGGCGCCCGCACCCTTCGCCATCAAGCGAGAGTACAGCGGAACGATGATTTCAAAGTTCTTGTTGTTCACAACTTTGTCACGCAGGCCAAACTGAACAGCGTTCGTCAAAGAGTTCACCATGTTCCCGCCGTAGTGGTTCAGAACCAAAACATCCGCACCAGAATTCAGCACTGGGGCAATGTAAGAGGAGAAGTCTGTCGCTTTGAGCGGTGTGCGCACTTTGTTGACAGTGTTCCAGCCCATAGCCTCAGTGGCTGCAGCGATGGATTCTTCTTGTGTCCAACCCCAAGTATAGTCAGCGGTCAGGTGATAGGCGTTCCGGTCGCTGCCGTAACGCGCTTGAAGCACAGGTGCCAAAGCTGCCGCAGACATGTAACCGTTGAAGAAGTGACGGAAGCCATTTGCTTTTTTGTCTTTACCTGTCGTGTCATTGGAGTGGGTGAGACCCGCCATGAAGATCACGCCAGCTTCTTGGCACAGACCCTGTACCGCAATCGCAACACCAGAAGACGAACCGCCTGTGATCATCACGGCGCCGTCTTTTTCGATCATGGATTTGGCAGAGGCACGCGCCGCGTCGGATTTGGTTTGCGTGTCACCTGTTACATATTCAACTTTCTTGCCCAGGATGCCGTTACCTTCCAGAGTTTTGGAAGAGAAGGTGTTGAGCATGCCGCCGTCGCCTTCACCATTGAGGTGCTCAACAGCCAGCATGTAAGCGCGCAGCTCGTCGGCACCTTCGTCAGCATAGGCGCCGGTCTGGGGAACGTTGAAGCCCAAGGTGACTGTGCTGCCAGTTGGCGCATTGGTGTAACCGCTGTGGCTTCCTGCGGTCAAAATTGTCGGCAGTGCCAATCCAGCGCCAGCAGCGGCTCCGGTTTGCAACACGTTACGACGGGTCAGAATTGATTTAGACATTGAAGTCCTCCCGATTGAATAAAGGGGCCCGCTTTTATTATGCGGTTCCCCCGAAAACACACTTCACAGTGTTGTCTTAGTGTCGCT
>CALGEE010000295.1 GCA_937881525.1 uncultured Sphingomonadales bacterium
CATTGGGGCGACATGGAAGTGGGCTATACCACTCTTGATTCAACGCTGGATTGTACGGAACAATATAAATGGGGCGGTCTGCCCGGCGGCGTCTGCCCATGCCCGCATTATGGCTATCTCTTTGAAGGCCGCATCCGTGTGAAGTATCCCGATAGCGATTGGCCCGATGAAGTAATCGAAGCAGGTGAGGCATATTTTGTACCGTCTGGCCATGTGCTGGTTTATGAATTGGAAAAGACCCGCTGTTTCGAGCTGAACCCCGCGCATGCATTGGGCTCTTGCCTGGATGCAATGCAAAAAGCTGTGCTCAAAATGGGCGAAGCTGGCGTGGAACTGGTGCCACCCGCAGCAGCCGAATAATGGAACGGCTGGATTTCAACGGCTTTGGTGGCGTCAACCTCGCCGCCACGGCCTTTGGCTCCGCTGACAATCCACCAGTGCTGTTACTGCCCTCGCTTGGGCAGGTCCGGCAACTCTGGTTTGGTACAGCAGCAGCCCTTGCCGAAGCGGGGCGCTATGCGATCTGCGTCGATTTGCGCGGGCATGGCGATAGTGACCAATCCCCCGATGGGCATTATGAATTTGACGCCTATATTGGCGACCTTCGGGCGATACTTGCGGCAATGCCAAACAGGGCTGTCGTGGTGTCGGCCGGAATCGGCGCACGAGTCGCGATGGCGGCAGTGGGCGAAGGTGCGCCGCATTTGGTTTCGGGCCTCGCCTTGATTGATGCCAATATCTGGGTTGAAAAAGCGGTGGTTGACCGTCTGGGCGGTGCGATGGCGCTACGCTCTTCAATATTCGATGACCCCACCAAAATCGTTGATGCTGTCGCGGCGGCCTATCCGTCCGAACCGCGTCCGACACTTACCAACCGGATGATGGCAGCCTATGCCAAGCGCGACGACGGACAATATGAATGGCGAGGTGACCCACGGGTATTGGCTGCCTCCAATCTGCCGGACATGGAAGAGCGCCTTACAGCTGCAGCTTCGCGGATTGCGGCTCCGGTGACCTTGATCCGTGGTTCGCTCAATGAAACTGTTTCGAATGAAGTTATGGAAAAGCTCAAGGCGCTGATCCCCGGATCGGAAGTTGTAGAGATTGACGGTGCAGGACATTATGCCGCATCGGATCGTGAGGATGATTTTAACGCGATCCTGATCGACTTTCTCGAACGGCAAGCGCCGCGCGCGCCGCTAACCTTCATCGCTGGTTCCGAACCACGCATTCTGCGCGATGCCTTGGGCTGCTTTGCAACAGGTGTTACGATTGTCACGACGATGAATGCTGACAATGAACCCATCGGGTTGACCGCTAACAGCTTCACGTCGGTGTCGCTCGATCCGCCATTGATCTTGTTCTCGCTGGCCAAGACTTCTGCCAATCTAGAAACGTTTGAAAAGGCAGGGAAATTCGCCGTTAACGTCAACCATATCGGACAGCAGCCTGCTGCGGGCAAATTCGCATCACGAGGCGTGGCGCGATTTGACGGTGTCGATTGGGCACTGCGTGAAGCGGGAGGCTCGCCCATATTGGCGGGTTCGCTGGCGTCTTTCGATTGCACGACTCACGCGGTCCATGACGGTGGCGATCACCTGATTTTTATCGGGCATGTCAATTATGCGTCATTCGAACCGCACCGCGATCCCCTGCTGTATTTCAGAGGCAAGTTCCGCCGGCTGCATTTTGCTTGATGATTGATTTAGCGCAGACGCGACGATTCCCCAATATCACCAATTTAGGATTATTCAGATGGCAGAAATTTTTGAAGGTGTTAGGGTCGTCGAACTGGCACAATATGTGTTCGTGCCCGCTGCTAGTGCGTTGATGGCCGACCATGGGGCCGAGGTCATCAAGATCGAAACACCGGGCACCGGCGATCCATATCGCACGCTGAAAATCGGTGACGGCCGCGAAACCGCGACTGCCAATCTGGCTATGGAGCAGAATAATCGCGGCAAGAAAAGCGTCGCGCTCGATCTGAAAAATCCTGAAGGGCGGGAGGCTCTACTGAAGCTCATTGAAAGCGCAGATGTATTTATCACAAGCTTGCGTCCACTGGCGCTCACAGGCCTGAAGCTCGATCCCGAAGATGTGTTCGCCCGCAACCCGAAGATCATTTACGCACGCGGTAACGGCCTTGGTTTCAAGGGCGAAGAATTCAACAAGGCAGGCTATGATGCCTCGGCCTTCTGGGCACGGGGCGGTTTCGCCGATTTGCTTACCGCTCCCGATGCCGATGTTCCCACGCGCCCGCGTCCGGCGCTTGGCGATCATACCAGCGCGATGTCTTTACTCGCGGGGATTTCCTCCGCTTTGTTCCGCCGCGAACGCACCGGTAAAGGCATGGTTGTCGAAACTTCACTGCTGCAGAACGCCGCTTGGGTGCTGAGTTCCGATCTGGTTTATTCACGCAATAATTCCGCCTATGATCCGCATGCCGGGTTTGCGAGCGGACACACCGCCCCGCTGATGCGCGCCTATAAAACCAGCGATGGTCGCTTCATTCAACTGATGCTGCTCGCGCCTGACAAGCCTTGGCCAGAACTCTGCGCAATGATCGATCAGCCCGATCTCGCCGCCGATCCGCGCTTTGCAACCAATGCTGATCGGATCAAAAATGGTGCGGAATTGTGCGACATTCTCGACGCCGCATTCCGGGCAAAGAGCTGGGCCGATTGGGCACCTCTGTTTTTTGCCTGGAACGCGCCGTGGGAACTGATCAGCAATCTAGAAGAATTAGGCAACGATCCGCAGTTACAGGCCGCAGGGACCGTGTTCAAAATGCCGCTGAAAAGCGGTGAAGTGGTCGATGTAGTCGCAGGCCCAATCGGTTTTGACTTTGAATGCGCCCCGTCCAAACCCGTTTGCTCGCCTGCACTTGGCGAACATAGCGACGAAGTGCTGGCCAGTATCGGCATCAGCGGCGACGAACTTGCCCGCCTGCGCGCCGCCAATATCGTCGGTTGAACACTGGAAAGTTTTAAAAGGAACGAACATGCACAAGATGGTAGTTTTCGCGAAAGCCAAGCCCGATCAAGTCGAGGCTGTCGCCAAATGGTATGACGAAACGCACATCCCCGATATGCTCGCGGTCCCCGGCCTGATTACCGCCGAGCGCCACGCGATGATGACCGTCAAACAACCCGAAGGCCTACCGCAATGGGATTTCATGGTGGTCTATGAATTCGAAGGCGCCGACCCTATGGTCGCACTCGCCAATCTTGGCAAAGCGCAGGTGCCGTTGAGTGATTTGATGGAAAGTACGCAAACGCTATCCATCGTCGGTATATCGCAAGGGGTTCGTACGGAGGCCTGATCTTTGGATTTGAGACAAATGCGGCAGTTTGTGGCGGTGGCCGAAGAACTGCATTTCGGACGCGCCGCCGCACGTCTCAATATGGCGCAACCGCCATTAAGCCAGGCGATCCGTCGCCTTGAAATCAGCATGGGCGTTGATCTGTTCAACCGGTCCAAACGCAATGTTGAATTAAGCGCAGCGGGGTCTGTATTCCTTGTCGAGGCGAGGCGCACTTTGCTGCAAGCCGAAGTGGCGCGCAAAATGGCACAAAGTGCGGCGGCGGAAACGCCCGAAGTTCGCATCAGCTTCATTGGTCCGGCGCTCTATCAGGTTCTGCCCGAAATTCTCGTCCGCTTTCGCGCCGCAGTGCCCAACGTCCATGCTCGGTTATTCGAGATAACCACGCCCTTGCAGATCGACGGAATCTTGTCCGGGGACTATCATATTGGTTTCATCACCCACGGCATCCGCCATGCCGGGTGCGAGAGTAAATTGGTTGAGCGTTCCGGCTTTGTCGCGGCGGTCCCCGCCAATTCTCCGTTGGCGGCGCGGTCGTCGATCAGCCTGGCTGAACTTGCCGAGCAACCCTTTATCATGCCGCCGCGGAAATTTTCCGACCAATCCGAAACGATGAACCTTTTCAAAACGGTGGGTGTCGTACCTAAGGTTGAGCAGGAAGCTAGCCAGACCAACACCAGCCTAAGCCTTGTCGGGGCGGGGCTAGGGTGCAGTTTGGTCATGGCTACCGCCGCGCTACAAACGGTACGCAATGTTGCCTTTCTGCGGATCGAGGATGATCTACCGAATGCGCAATGGGAATTGGCGATGGCGTGGCATCCCGAGCATTTAAGCGACGAGACTAAGTTGTTTCTTGACCTTGCTAACAGATATCTTGCCGATAATCCGCAACTGTTGAACGCCGAAGCCTATCGGGGATGGCTTTGACCGAGTTTGAAGCTGCGCCGGTTGACCTTGCAACGGTTACCTCGCCCGACTGGCTGAGCCAGATGCTCGGCCTTCGCTGCCCCGGTATGATCGTACGCGGCGTTGAGGTGGTTGAGGTGCTGGCAACGCAAGCGACCAAGGTCAGGCTGATACTTGACGTCGAAGGCGGCGGTGCGGACGTGCCGACCGCAATCTGCATCAAAGGCGTTTTGACCGACACCGGCGCACTGCCTTCCGCCTCCATTGTAGAAACCTTGTTCTATCGCGAAGCCGCCGCGTTATTGCCCGTGCGCGTGCCCGATTGCATCTATGCGGGGATGAACGCCGATTACAGTCGCGGCGTTATCGTAATGCGGGATATCATAACGGCCGGCGGCGCCTTTTCCACAGCGCTCGATCCTTTCACCCCCGAACAGGCACTGGACGGACTGGATCAACTGGCACGGTTGCACGCGGCTAGCATAGATGGGTCACCGGCGTTTGGCTTTGGCTGGGCGCACAGCTTCCTCGACCGGATATCGCGCCAGCCGATCATTCCGCAAGACAGTTTGCAGGCCTTACTCGATGGGCCACGCGGTGAAAAGCTGGACCCCGCGTTGCGTGATGCGGCTCGGCTACAGCGCGCTTTGGAGGGCCTAGCCGCAGAAGTGCGCGGTGGACCGCTTTGCCTTGTTCACGGCGATGCCCATGCGGGGAATGTTTACCGCGAAGCCAACGGCGCGTTGGGACTTGTCGATTGGCAGATATTGCAAAAGGGCAATTGGGCGATGGATGTCGCCTATCATCTCGCCGCCGTGCTGACGCCAGAGGACCGCCGGGCGCATGAACGCGCTTTGCTCTCCGATTATTGTATACGGTTGAAGGCGCTTGGCGGGTCAGATATCGGTTCGGACGACGCATGGCGCAGTTACCGCTTGGCGATGATCTATGGCTATTATCTGTGGGCGATTACTCGCAAGGTCGAGCCGGAGATTATTGATACTTTTGTATATCGTTTGGGGACTGCGGCGGACGATTTGCAGAGCTTTGAGTTGCTGGACGTTTAGAGCCGGTCGAGTAAGGTTGCTGTCTGCCGCCCCGATTCTGCTTTCACCACACTCGCGGGCATTTCGCGCAGAGCAATCATCCGCACGGCGAGACATTCCATTTTGAAGCTGGCAAAGGCTTCATACCATGCGATGTCTTCAGCCGACTTGCCCGATACCGCGCTCCACAAGGCAATGGTTTCGTCGCGTGTGCCCATGCCTTCTAGCGGGGTAATGCCTTGTCCGATGGTCTGGTTATAATCACATTGCAGCCACCAGCCCAGATCATGCAGCGCACCACCGAGCCCGGGTTGTTCCCAATCCATCACCGCAGCGACATGAAAATCCGCGCCGATCATCATATTGCCAATGCGCGAATCGCCCCAGACGATGCCTTCGGGGCGGTTGGCAGGGCCTTTCTCCAGCAATCGATCAAAGGTGGCGTGCAGCAATGTGCGTTCGCCTTTGGGATCTACCCAGTTTTTGAAGCGCCGCCAGCGATCAACTTCCTGATCAAAACCATCGGGGCCGCCGGGCAATGTCAGAAAACCAGCGTCCGACACAGGCACTGTCTGAATCGCCGCCAGCTGTTGCACCGCGCTCTCCCACAGATGCCGCCTGTGCGCTGGCGCGATTTCAACCAACCAGCCCGATTTGGAATAAGGCGGATAGCTGACCGCGACCCGCCCCGCGACTTTCTCCATCACAAAGAAGGGCGCACCAAGGATCGAGTCATCGGGCTCAAACCAGAGCGGCTTGGCCACCCGCACCGTGCCATTGGCGTGCATCAACTGGATCAGCCGATATTGTTGGTCGAACATATCGTCGCAATAAACCAGACTGTTGGTCGGCTTGATCCGTACAACCATGCCGTGTGATTTTGGCCCACCGCCTTCGTGCCATTCCGCATCGAACAATATCGTCTCGTGCGACATGCCTGCGCCGAGCGGGTAGCTCAGGTTGGTGACTTTGATGTCCCGCGTTTTGGCCAATCGCGCACCAAGCCAACTCGATAATGTTGTCGCCAATTCGTCCAAATCACGGACGTGGGGTGCGACGATGGCGGGTTCAGCCATCAGGCGGCGGCCTCTTTGGTAAACAGGCGGATAACAGCAGGTCGGTCAACTTTCAGCGATACCGTTTTGGGCAACTCGTCGACAAACAACCAATGTACGGGAATATATGTGGCGAGCACTTGCTCGCGCAAATAGGCCTCAAGCTCTTCAAGCGACGGAGCCGTAACACCGGGTTTAACTTCCATTGCGACGGCTGGAACCTGCCCCAATCGCTGATCGGGAACGCCAACCGCGGCAACGGCGGAAATGGCCGGATGGCCGAGTAAAGCCTGCTGGATCGTCTCGGGCAATATCTTGAAACCACCGCGGATGATTGCGCCATCGGCCCGCCCGCGCAGGAACAAAAAACCGTCTTCGTCGATGATGCCAAGGTCGGTGGTCTGGATCCAGTCTGGTCCCATTTTGGGGGAGATGACTTGCAACAAGCCTTCTTCCCCCGCTGTCAGCACAGCCTTGCTTTCGGCATCAACCACGCGGATTTCTGCTCCGCCAAAGGGTCTGCCGACGCTGCCGAATTTGGTTTTGCCGAATTCGGCATAGAGGTCCGGCGACATCGCACAGACGGGTCCGCCAAACTCGGTCGCTCCGTAGGAAAGTAACACGGGAATGTTGTAGCGTTCCTCAAATTCCTTTTGCACGCGCGGATCGAGTGGGGCCGCGCCTGTGCTGAAAAATTGCAGTGAGGCGAAGTCTTCCTTTGGGATATCAGCATCCAATATCATCTGCACAGCGGCAGCGGGCGTTCCGCTCGCGGGAGGCCGATATTTCACGATATAATCGCGCCATCCTTGCACGGTAAAACGATCATGGACGATCAGCTTGTATCGATTGAGCAAAGCGGGCAAAATGCTGAACAGGCCAGAGATATTGCCAAGGGGATAATAGAGCAGGGCAGGGAGTGGTTCTGCGGGCTTATCGTCCTTGCCAAAAATCGCTGCGGTGCTGCCGATGAAATAGGTGCCCAGCATCTCGTGCTTCACCGCAAAGGGTTTGGGTTTGCCGGTCGTGCCGCTCGTCAAAATCTCGATCTGCGGGTCTGCAGGCAGATCAGCGGGCAGGGCGGCTGTGGAGGTTTCAAATCCCGAAACGAGCTGTGCATCCATTTCGCTTATGACGATGGCGGCGGCATTTTGTTCGCGGATGCCGGCGAGCACCTCTTCCTTCAACTCGCGCTGCGTGGCCACGACGATGGAAGGTTGCATCATCTGTATGTCGCGCACGATGCCTGCGGGCGATTGAAACGGATAGACCATGCGGATCGTGCGCCCGGTGCGGATCAGCGCCAGAAACGCCGCAATCGACGCCGCCTGGCTGCGTGCGATAAAGACAATCGGTCCGTTTGCTGGGCCACCGCAATCATCAATCAAACCGGTCAACCGATTGGCAAGTGCGTTGACTTCGTTCCAGCTGTACCAGCGCCCCTCAAATTCAATCGCGGGATCGTCCGAATTTTTTTCAAGCGCGGCGGCGGCCAATTGCGAAAGCTTGTTCATTTATCCTCTTTCTTTGCAGGGCAGCTGTCATCGTGCAGCCGTTCCAAAGCGAAGCGCTCCATATATTGCACATAGCGTATTGCAATATACATTGCCAGTTCGATCAACCGTGTATTTGTCGCAGAAATGTCCCCCGGTCCACCTTGCCCGAGGCGGTTCGCGGTAGGGTTGTGTGCGACAGAACCACCACACGCGGTACCTTGTAAATCGCCAAATGGTCGCGGCAATGCGCCTTTATGTCATCCTCGCTTAACGCCGCGCCATCGGCCACAACGATATGCGCCGCGAGTCGCTCGCCCAAGCGTTCATCGGGCAGGCCATAAGCAATGCAATCGCGCACCGCCGGATGGTCGGCCAAGACACGCTCCACCTCTGCACAATAGATATTCTCGCCGCCAGAAATCACCATGTTCTTCTTGCGATCAACGATGGTGACAATGCCCGCCTTGTCCATAATCGCTACATCTCCCGACGCCAGCCAACCGTCTTGCAGGGCCTCCGCCGTCGCCTTTTCATCGCCGAGATATTCGGTCATCAATCCAGCGCTGCTGACCCATAATTCTCCAGCCTCGCCAATATCGGCCTCGCTGCCGTCATCGCGCCGGATGCTGACCTGAACGCTTGGCGCGGGCCAGCCGCACGAGCCTGGATTATCAAGATAGGCCGCGCCGCTGATCGAGCAGGTCCATGCGGTCGTTTCGGTCTGGCCATAGGTATTGGAGAGCAGGCAGTTGGGCATGCGGCTGCGGATTTCGGCGAGCAAAGTCGGGTTTAGCGCGGCTGCGCCATTGGCCATATAGGCGACTTTGGCCAAGGTTTCGGGTGTAGCGCGTGGGCTGCGCAACATATCCCACAACATTGTAGGCACGAACGAAAGCCGCGACATGCCGACGGTCTCTATCATATCGAAGGCAATATCGACGCTCCACTTGCTCATGATATGGATTGTGGTGCCAAGGCTGATCGCTCGGAAAATCGGCATGATGCCGGAGAGATGGAACATCGGCCCCAAAATAACTGCAGGCGTTGCCATCGAACGGCGTTCTTCTGGCAAATTGAGCCCGGTTTCTTCTTTGTAACGTGAATCTTGCACCAGCCCCATGAAGCAGGCTAGCGCCACCGAATGCGCAAGCGCCCCATGACTAAGCAATGCCGCTTTGGGGAAACCAGTAGTCCCCGACGTGAAAAGGACGATCCCCCCTTCTTCCGTCCCCATTTCATCCGGCAAAAACTCAAAATCCGTGCATGGAACCGTCAATTCTGAATAGTCAGCATCTCTACTCATACGCAGCGCCGACGCGCCGACGATGATTCGCGGCCAAACCGGATCGGGCTTTTCGGCGGCGATTATCGCGGCCCGCTCGGCATCCATGATCACCAGTTCGCACTGTGCGGTTTCAATGGCGCGCAGCATTTCTTCCGCGACGCCCCGGCTATTGACGAGCGCAGCGACGCCGCCGACTGCCGTGATCGCAAGCATGCTGATGATCCACTCGATCCGGTTGCTCATTACCACCGCGACTTTCGTTCCTGCGCGGACGCTAAACCGGTCACGCAACGCATCGGCCAAGGCCGCCGCCTTTGCAAAACCCTCGGCATAGGTGAGGCTCTGACCGTCTTGCACCACCATGATCCGGTCGCCAAAGTGCATGGCTTGGCGGTACAGCCCCGCTAGATTGCGGGGTGCCCCGGTAAAAACTTGTTGTTCATAGCCCGCAACGGTAGCGGATTCGAGCGCGTGCGTACCGCCCGACCCTAGCATCAATTCAGCCAGCGGGTCCCTGATATTGTTGCGCCACTTTTTAGTCTGCAACGCGGCTCTCCCTGCTTGAGCTCTGGTCAAGGCCCCACATAGGCAATCCCTTCCGCATTTTGATCTGGGGTATCCTGCTTCCAGCGGACGGAGCCATAAGGTCGTTCCAGTTTCCGGCGGATGCGAAGACCGCCTTGTCTGCAGAATATTTGCGCAGCTGCCTGAAGTTCGCTGTCTGCTCTAGTGTAGCGGTCCCGAATGCGCAGATAGTCGCCCCACGTTGGGCAGTGGTAACGTTCCGTCCATAGCGACGGGTCGGCAATGTCGCGGCAGATCGACCAGGCAAAACCACCATTGCGCATTCGTGTGCGTTGAACTTTTTGCATGGCGTCGTAAAATTGGCGGGCATTCGCCGGATCTACATCATAGTCAATCTCGATCACTACAGGCCCGGACCGCATCGTGATCGCCATGCCGGTTTCCGGTTGCCCCGGCAATTCCACAAGATCTGCACTCGATCGGTGCGCCACTTCAGGAAGCGGCAGGATAAAGGCCAGAAACGGCAGGCACAGCATAAATATGCCCGATGCTATAATGGCGACCTCCACCGACCAGGCACTAGCAACGCTGCCCCACATCCAAGCACCAAAGCCGATTCCGCCAGCTAATGCAGAAAAGAATAGGGAAAGAACGCGGGCCATGACCCAGCGCGGTGCCGTTGTCTGAACCGAGATATTGAACAGCGAGATCGTCATCATATTGGCGCTGCCAGCAACAAACATGCATATGCATGTCAACACCAAATAATGGCTGTATCCTGTTAAGATGAGCGCAACGCCGCTGGTGACCGACAGGATTATCGCGCCGCGTTCTGGCCCAAACGCTTCACCGAAACGCCCTATTACCATCGCGCCGCATACAGCGCCTATGCCCGATGCCCCCAAAAGAATCCCATATATGCTGGCGTCGCCCCCAAGCATTGACTTGGCAATCAGGGGGGCAAGCGCTGTTGCAGTCGCCCCTGCCGCGGCAAACAGGAAGGCGCGGAACAAAACCGTCCGGATGGGCTTGGCGTGAAACACAAAGCGGACGCCCGATATCATCGCACGACCGAGCCGTTCGGGCGGCAACCTCGATGGTGCGGGAATACGCCGCCAGAGTAGATAGACTAGAAGCAGAGGTAGATAACAAAGCGCGTTGATCGCGAAGGCCGACTCTGCACCTGCCGCCAGCACAATTATCCCTCCCAACGCGGGACCGAAGCTGCGGGCGAGATTATAGCCGATCGAACCCAGAGCGATGGCTTTCGGCAACAATTCGGGTGCGACATGTTCTCCAATCGATGCCTGCCAGGCTGGTCCGTAAAGCGAGACGCCGGCTCCGATCAGGGAGCAGAACGCCAACAGCAGCCACGGCGTCGTCAACTCCAGATAGGATAAAAGCGCCAAGGCAGACGCAAAGAATATTGCCAGCGACAGGCCCGTCATCGCTATTTTGCGCCGGTCGAACATATCGGCCAAAGCGCCTGCCGGCAGGGCGACCAACATCATGGGGAGCATCAACGCCGTCTGAACCAACGCAACCATGCCTGGCGACGTCGCCATCCGAGTCATTTCCCAAGCCGCGCCCACGCCAAGGATCAGCTGCCCGAAATTGGAAATTAGGCTGGCGGTCCAGATCCGGCGATACATGGGAACCCGCAAGGGAGCGAAGGTTCCAACACGTTGCAATTCACCGGATTCCAAGGTGTGCGCCATTAAATGCTTCTCATCTGTGTCATTATAAAAGCCCTAGCGCGAATGATTAATCGCATCAACAAAGGGTTTCGCAGATGATTGGCCAATATTAGTTCGTCAGCTGTTCAATTTGGCAAGACAAGCGTGGTTGCTGCCATTATGCAATGCGTAAAGCGCATATAGCGAAATGCGCGGCGGATGGGGAGAGAGAGCTCGTGTCAACACGGATTGAGGGCATTGCTGCCACCGAATGGCGCCTGCACTGGAAAGTTGTGCTGGCGGCATTTGCTGGCATGGGAGTGGCATCGACCATTGCTTATTCCAGCGGCCTGTTTATCGAACCGCTGGAGCAGGAGTTCGGCTGGAGTCGGGCACAGATCATGTCTGGCCACTCGATCGCAGCAACGTTAGCCGCAATTTGCGCACCGTTCATGGGCATTCTCGTTGACCGCAAAGGCCCTCGGCGCATTGGCATCGCCGCCGTGATTACGATGTGCGTCGCCATCGCCATGTTCAGCCTGACAGGCCCAAGCATCTGGCAGTGGCGTGCGCTTTGGCTGCCGCTCACACTTGGCATTATATTGGTGCAGCCGATGGTGTGGACAGCGGCGGTCACAAGCCTGTTTTCCGCCGGACGCGGATTTGCGCTGGCGGTCACGTTGTGCGGCAGCAGTGTCGCATCGATGATTGTCCCCAAGCTGACCGAAACTTTGATCGTAACTTTGGGCTGGCGTATGGCTTGGGTCGGGCTCGCCGCTTTCTGGCTGCTCCTCGCATTGCCGATCATCTGGCTTTTTTTTAGGGGCGCTGTCGATCAGGAGCGCGCGGCCAAAGATAACGTATCTGTCCAAACATCGCTGCCGCGCGCATCGGTTTGGCACAGCGGCATACTGACCTGGCGATTTCCTGTCTTGCTCGTCGCGGGCGTCAGCATCGCCCTCGTTGTCGTAACCATGGTGGTAAGCGTCGTTCCGGTGCTTTCAGCCAGCGGAATCAGCAGGGGCGATGCCACTTGGATCGCTGGCTTGGTCGGAGTGACCGCGATTGTTGGTAGGCTGTCCATCGGTTCGTTGCTGGACCGGATGGACGGGCGGATCATTGCCGCTATCTGTGTCTCGCTGCCGATTGTGGCCATTATGTTGCTGATCCAACTGCCCGGTTCGCTGGTAGCGGCTTCGGCTGCGGTTCT
>CALGEE010000296.1 GCA_937881525.1 uncultured Sphingomonadales bacterium
TAAGGCGAAAAGTAACCTCCATACCTTCTTCGTCGATAATTTCTCCGAGGCGACGCCAGCACGGTCGGCCAAGTGTTGCTGGTTCCAGCCGCGCTCGTCACGCCAGCGTGGCATGGGCCAATTCCTGACGTGGCCTTGTTGTGATGTTCAAGTTCTGA
The DNA here is from genome assembly GCA_937881525.1 of uncultured Sphingomonadales bacterium. Classification (GTDB taxonomy): domain Bacteria; phylum Pseudomonadota; class Alphaproteobacteria; order Sphingomonadales; family Sphingomonadaceae; genus Sphingorhabdus_B. The sequence continues at coordinate 159 of CALGEE010000296.1, forward strand.
TCCTCGGCCATTGACACTGAAGTGTTCTTATATGAACGTAGCGTTGTCTATCATATAGAGATCCAGTTATGCAAAATACGTCGCAATCCCTCTTCGAGCGTGGACTAAAAGTTTTGGTCGAAGGGGTATCTTCCGCCTCGCGCGGTCCAGCCACCTTTGGTGGCGCTCCGCGCTACATGTCACATGGGCAGGGTGCGCGGCTTTATGATGTGGACGGGCGGGAATACATCGATTGGATGATGGCATTTGGCGCGCTGCCTCTTGGACATGCCCACCCTAAGGTCGTGGAAACTATCACGCGCGAGGTAACGCGCGGCACACATTTCGCAACAGCCCTCGAAGTTGAAGTTGAGGTGGCCGAAATATTGGTCAACCTGTTGCCCCATGTTGATAAGGTGCGGTTTGCGAATACGGGGACTGAGGCTGCCATGGCGGCGTTCCGTCTTGCGCGCGGACATACGGGCCGACGCAAAATCATCAAGTTCGAAGGCCACTATCATGGCTGGTCAGATGCGGTGCTCATCAACACAAATCCATACCCACCCACTCTTCTGGGCCATCCCAACGATCCGATCCGCATTCCAGACAGTTCAGGCATTCCTGAGGAGGCTTGGAAAGACACTATTGTTGTTCGATGGAACGATGTTGAGGCCCTCGAACGTGCGATGGCGATCCATGGTCACGATGCAGCTTGTGTGGTTACCGAGGGTGTAATGTCGAACATGGGGGTAATCCCTCCAAAGTCGGGTTACCTTAACCGCATGCAAGAATTGTGCCATCAGTATGGAGCACTTTTTTACCTTGACGAGACCGTCACTGGCTTTCGCCTAGCTGCTGGCGGCGCAGCGGAGCTTTACGGCCTCAGCCCAGACATCGTGACCTATGGCAAAGCGCTGGGTGGCGGTTTGCCCATGGCTATGATTGGCGGCCGGGCCGAGGTCATGGCGGGCCTTGAGTGGGGCAAAGTGCTGCATTTTGGCACCCATAACGCCGGGCGTCTCGCTCTTCACCTAACGAAGGTGATGCTGGAAACCATGCTGGCCGACAATCAGGCCGGCTTTTCCCGGATAAAGGATCTTGGCCTGAAGATGGGAAGCGAAGTGCGGCGTGTGGCCAAAGCCAACAACCGGCACGGCATCGTCGTCCAAGGCGTGAATTCAATGTTTCAGGTCTTTTTCACGGAGAAAGAAGAGATCACCGATTTTCGTGACTTCTGTACCTACGTCGACCGCATGAAGTTCCGCGACTTTGCCCTGCGGTTGATGGACAAAGGGATCTACATGAACCCATCTGCCACGCTCCACTCCTTGTCTTCAATCGTCCATACCGAGGCCGACATCGCAGCCACCGCCCGCGCCATGGCAGAAGTACTCGAGGAGATGCCATGAAAATTGGCATCCTTGGAGTTGGGAACCTTGCCGCCTACTTGGTGCAAGGTGCGCAGAAAGAGGGCCATACATTCCTTCTGTCGCCACGCAGCGCCAGCAAGGTTATCGAGCTTAGCGAGCGGTTTGACTGCACTGTGGCAAAAAATAATCAGGCGCTGATCGATGCCGTGGACCACATACTCGTCTGCTTGCCAGCCTCTGAAGGGGTGGCCATCCTGCGTGAGTTGACCTTTCGCAAGGATCAGATGGTATGCTCGGCGATGGCGGCTGGGGCCACGCTTGACGAGATTCGCGCGGCCGTATTTCCCGCAGAGGCGACACTCTCCATGATGCCCGGCTATGCCAATGCTTTTTCTGTCGGCCCAACATTTCTTTTCCCAAGTAATCCGATCTGGGCCAGATTTTTCTCGGCTTGCGGCCCAGTGCATGAAATGCCGGACGCCAAAAGCTTTGAAACTGTGGCGGTTTTCGGAGCGATGTCGGGTGCAAGTGTCTTTTTGATGCGCCATCTCGCGGCCTGGTACGAAACAGAAGGTCTAAGCCCCGTAATTGCGCGCCGCCTCGTGGCAGAGACCATTCGAGGTAATGCCGAGGTGCTTTTACAATCTGATGAACCGCTTGACGCTATATGCAGCGGCGTCACCACTCGAGGCGGCATCACTGAGCAATTGCTATCGGATCTTAACAGCGATGGTGCGCTGGAGAGTTGGCACCGAGCCATGACCCATGTCCTGCACCGAATGGCTCCCGCTAGAAAGACCTAGTAACGGTATATGTGCCATCCCGGAACATTCCATTGATCCCCGATGGCTGCCAATATTCGTCGCAAGGTCTGCGCTTCGCGATCTCATCGCTGGAGCCACGTGATGGTAAGCGTCCGGTCTGACTGCCTTGCCGCGGATGGAGTGGGGAGAATAGTCTCGATGCCCCATGTCGCGAGGCGCTCAAGTTCTAAACAATGAATTTCTAGGCGATGCGGCTCGGCCACGTAAGTGACAGTGTCTTCCACTGTATCGCCGGCCAGCAGTAGATGCGTTTTGGGAAAGTAGATGGTGAGTCCATCAAAACTATGGACGTCCAGTGGCCGCAGCTCAATACTGGTGCTGCAAACCGATAATTCCATGACACCGTCAAAAACCGTAGTGGGCATAGCTAATGGGTCAATTGGTGGAGATGACTTTGCAAAAGCCTTTTGGTTTTTGCTAAGTGCCCGCGCACATTTCACGCTGGA
>CALGEE010000297.1 GCA_937881525.1 uncultured Sphingomonadales bacterium
AACTATTGAGCGCATAGATTAAAGCTGCGCCAGCAATCCGATGCGAGTTCTCATTAGTCTGACAGCACCCATTCAAGAGTTCGGTTGCGATGGTCAGCCGGGCGCATCCTGGAAGTGCCTTGACCTGATCAGCCGTACAAAAAGACACTCCCATCAGGCTGGAGCTTGTTCATGTGTGACGACGGCGTCGAATTGCTCGGTGCGTGCGATAACCGCGAGGCCGGGCCGACCGAACTTACTTTGGGTTGCAAGAAGTAAAGATTTTTGAGCCGCATTCATTGCAGCCTTCTTGATAGCTATCTTGTCTAGGTCAAAGTCCATGACACGCCCATCTTGATCGATAGTTGAGCAGGCAATGAGCGCGTAGTCTAAGCTGACATCCCTAATGAGATTGAGCGCTTCCATTCCCACGATTGAGCCGTCTCTGCCTGCCATTTTGCCACCAAGAACAAAGACCTGATGATCTTGTGGGTCAAATTTCAGCGCGGCAGGCATTGAGTTCGTGAAGATAGTGAAGCCCTTCTTTCTCGACAAGACGGATGCACAAGCTTCCATCGTAGTACCAACATCCAAAAATAGTGTCGCTCCATCATGGATAAGTGCTGCAGCCGACTTACCAATCGCCATTTTTTCCGGGCGGGAGATATCCTGCTTGGACTTGTAATCCAGTCGTGTTGCTTCTTCCCGTTCAATTGGGCCGGCCCCGCCGTGAAACCGCTGTAGGCGGCCGGCATCAGACAAAGCAATGATGTCTCGGCGGACAGTTTGCATTGAGAGACCATACTTTTCGGAGAGTCCTTCAAGTGTGGCATAGCCGGACTCTTCAACCATTAGGAGTATTTTGGATTGCCGGTCGGTAAGTGGTGGATTTTTTTTCTGGACTGTCATCTTCTCATGTCATATAGCTTACATTTGTAACATATCCTACATAGACGGTGGCAAAAGGCAATGATTCCCAAAATAACAAAGACATCTTCGGGCGAAATTTTGCTTGATGGCCAAGAACTCAACGTTCGCAGGTGGACATTGTGCCCTAGTAATCAGAGCGGCGTGGCGATCTCAGCAAGGGGAGCATTCGAGCACCTGAGCAAGTCCAGATCACTCAGAAATATCGTCGTCGGTATTATTGGTCCGCGCGATGCGACAAATGAGCAAATGATCTCCGCTGAGCGTACAGCCTACCTTCTTGCAGAGCTCGGTATTACTTTGATCTGCGGAGGAAAATCTGGAGTTATGCAAGCAGCATCAAAGGGTTGTCATGATGCGGGCGGCCTGTTGGTCGGCATTCTTCCAGGCAGTACTCCCGATGAGGCAAACGAATTTGTTGGCGTTCCATTACCAACAGGGTTGGGCGAAGCGCGCAACATGATTATTGCCAAGTCGGCGCGGGTTCTTGTTGCAGTAGGGGGGTCTTATGGGACCCTCAGTGAAGTTGCTTATGGGTTGCATTTCTCCAAACCAGTCATCGGATTGGCAGGTGCGGCTGACGTCGACGGCGTTGTCCATATGAATGACCCAGAAGCTGCGGTGCACGCCGTTCTGGAGGCGTTGTTCTTCTGCGCCGCACATCCTGATTCGGAAGAGGGATGTAAGATTACTTACAGTGCAATCCAATGAGCGGCGCACTTTCATTAGAGAACGTTACCAAGAGATTTGGAAACACGACAGCCGTAGACGGAATTTCGCTTGAACTCAAAGAGGGTGAGTTCGTGGCGCTTCTGGGAGCATCTGGGTGCGGAAAATCTACAACGCTTCGTCTATTTGCGGGTCTCGAAACTGCGACTGAAGGCCAAGTAATGTTGAAAGGCAAGGACGTTACGCAGGCGAGTGCATCAGCCCGAAACATTGCACTGATGTTTCAATCTTATGCGCTTTATCCACACCTTACGGTTCAACAAAATATAGCAATGCCACTGAAGTTGCGTCGTCTTAATGCGCTGCAGAGACTACCCGGAGCTGGAATGGTCAGTTCCAGGGCGCGTGCTCAAGATGCGGAGATCAAACTAGCAGTCGCGCAAATGGCGGACATGCTAAGGTTAGAGGAATTGCTGCATCGAAAACCAGGTCAGTTGTCTGGCGGACAGCAACAGCGAGTTGCATTGGCGCGCGCATTGGTTCGCGATCCGTCAGCGTTTCTTTTGGATGAGCCGCTCTCCAACCTCGACACGCAATTGCGTGCTGAGACACGGGAAGAGATTCGCGCGCTGCACAAGCGAACCGGATATCCGTTCCTTCTTGTGACGCACGATCAATCCGACGCGCTCTCGATGGCGGACCGGATTGCCGTGATGATCGCCGGCAAAGTCGTTCAAACTGGATCGCCAACAGAGATATTCAACAAACCCGCGTCACAAGAAATTGCCACGTTCATTGGACATCACCGTATGAACATATTGCCTGCGGGGGCTGGTCAGAGCTTGCATTCGGATGGTTCAAAACTGGCGCTCGGAGTGAGGCCGGAAGAGTTAAGTCTAGTTCAAAAGGGCGGTCTTCAGGCAACCGTGGAGTCCATCACCTTCCATGGCGAAGAAACTATCTTGAAGCTGCGTGGCCCATCGGACGTGATCCTTAGATCGGTCGTCCGCGGTCGCGCCAATCTCCCCGACATTGGCGAAAATGTTCGGCTGGGTGCCGCCGTTGAATCGCTTCATGCGTTCTCAGATGACGGTCAGCGCAAGGAGATCACCCAATGAGCCGCCGCTGGATAACAGACCTTGTTCTTGTGGGGCCGGCTGCAATTGCCCTTATTCTTTTCATCTTCCTGCCAGTTTGCATCGTGTTTGTTCTCGCGTTCACCGACTATCAATTTGGTGCAAGGACGGCGGACTTCGTAGGGCTAGAAAACTTTTCAGATCTTTTCGGCTCAAGAATCGGACGTAAAGCCATCACAAATACGCTGATCTACGCAGGGATTGTGATACCGACGTCCGTAGGCTTGGGGCTTTTGGTGGCGGTTGGTCTTCACAGTCTGTCCAAGACGCTCCCAAGGATTTCAAACGCACTCAAAGCGATCTACTTTCTTCCTGTTGCCGCGACATTGGTTGCGATGGCTGTCAGCTGGCAGATGCTCATGCACCCGTCGCTTGGGCTGCTTAATCATTGGGCAGTCGCGCTGGGGTTTTCACCCGTCCAATGGCTCAGCGATCGCGATACCGTCATCTATTCCTTAGCCATGATCGGCGTGTGGCAGAGCGTCGGATATAATATGGTCCTTTTTCTTGCTGGCCTAAGTGCGATTCCCGAAACGCTTTACGACGCATCAGAAGTGGATGGCGCTGAAAGCGGTTGGTCACGGTTCTGGCTTGTGACTTGGCCGATGCTTGGACCGACGACACTCTTTGTCATGATTGTAACGGCCGCAACCGCGTTTCGTGTGTTCGAGACGGTCGCAACGATGACACAAGGCGGCCCTGCCTTTGCGTCAGATACAATCGTCTACGCACTTTATCGCGAGGGATTTGTCTACTTCAAGGCGGGATACGCTAGTGCCATCACGGTGGTGTTCTTTCTCGCACTTCTCTTGTTGACCGTGATCCAGCTGGTGCTGGTCGAGCGGCGGGTGCACTACAGATGAAAATGTCAAACATGATAGTGCTGGGACTTGTCTCAGTCGGCGCCGCGATGATCTTGTTACCATTCATCTGGATGCTTTCAATTTCTGTGAAACCTCATGCGGAGGTGTTCTCGACAGACATTACGCTTCTGCCCAAGAGCCCTACCTTGCAGAACTATTGGCACGCAATCTCTCAGACGGACATTCCGCTCTACTTGATGAACGGCGTCATCGTCACTGGCGGAATTCTCGCGTTGCAACTTCTGGTTACTGTTCCGGCTGCCTATGCGTTGGCACATAGGGACTTCCGTGGGCGCAACGTGATGTTCGCAAGCGTTGTGGCGGCACTTTTGGTCCCTTTTCACGTGACGGCAATCCCAGTCTTTATTGGGTTTGCTGAGTTTAAACTGCTCAACTCATACACCGCGCTGATCTTGCCTTTCGTGGCTACCGCCTTTGGGACGTTCTTGCTTCGCCAGGCGTTTGCGCGGATCCCGAAGGAATTGATAGATGCAGCTCGCATCGATGGAATGAGCGAGATGGGCATCGCTTGGAGGATTGCCTTTCCGCTTGGCCTCCCAACCGTAATCGCCTTTGCAATCTTTTCGGTCACGGCGCATTGGAACGACCTTTTTTGGCCATTGATCGCGACGACTGACCCTGACTTAGCAACGCCCCCGCGCGGCATTCTCTACTTCCGCGACGAAGAGAGCGGCGATGACATCGGTCCGCTGATGGCGGGTGCAACATTAATCATTGCCCCTTTGGTAATCGGCTTCCTGCTCGCGCAAAAGCGCTTCACGCAAGGCCTGGCCAACACGGGGCTCAAGGGATGAGGCAGAGCAAAAAACAATAATATCGATCTTCAGATCGAAGAAATAACCAAATGGAGGAAGAAATGAAGAATATCGTTTTATCAGCTGGTCTTGCACTGGCAGCGTCAATGGCGACAGCGGAAACAGAGATCCGGGTTCACTATGCAATCCCTACGATCTGGACAGAAACACAAGAGCTTCTTGCCGAAGCATTCATGGAAGCAAATCCCGACATCACCATTGTTCTCGATGGCCCCGCCGAAAACTATGGCGATGGTGTCCAGCGTATTTTGCGAGAGAGTATTGCTGGCACGGCACCTGATGTCGCCTATGTCGGCCTCAACCGTTGGCGCATTCTAGAAGATCGCGGACTGACACAGCCTCTTGACGATTTTCTCCCGGCCGACCCTGCAGCAGCCGGGTATACACCTGCGCTATTGTCTTTGGGCCAATTCGAAGGACAGCAGCACGCGCTTGGAACATCCGCCTCGACAATGGTCCTTTACGTAAACCCAGACCTCGTTGAACAGGCGGGCGGATCAATGGATGATTTCCCCACAGACTTCGACGGGATCATTGAGCTGGCTGCAAAAATCGATGCGCTGGATGAAAACATCGAAGGCGTCTGGATTGGCCGTCATGACTGGCGGTTCCAAGCCCTCTTAGGTTCACACGGTGGGCGGCCTCTGACGGAGGACGAAAGCGATATTTCGTTCGATAGCGAAGAAGGCATCGCAGCGGCTTCCCTCTACAGCCGCTTTCTGAACGAAGGTGGGATGTCGACGATGTCTCAGGACAATGCGCGCCAATCCTTCCCGGCAGGCACGCTCGGCATGTTCTTTGAGTCATCGTCATTGCTTAATCGTTTCGAAGAAGGGTCCACCGGAAATTTCGATCTTGTTGTCAAAGGAACTCCAGTCGTTGCCGAAGAAAACGTGTACTTTCCGACGGGCGGTTCTGCGATCGCCATTCTTACGGGCGATGCCGAGAAACAAGCTGCGGCGTGGGAATATATCGCTTTTGTGACCGGTCCTGAGGGCCAAAAAATCATCGTTGAGAACACTGGTTACGCCCCAGCGAACAGCATCGTTCTGGATGACGAAAGCTATCTTGGTGACTACTATGCGGCCAATCCGAACGCGATTGCCGGCCACGCTCAAGTCGCTGCACACGCCGGTCCTTGGTACGCTTATCCAGGTGACGAAGGTGTTGCAGTCACAGACTTGATTGCCGCAGCGCTGGTCGAGTTGACGGAGGGTGCCGATGTTCAGCAGACGATCAGCGAACTCGCCGATACTGCTCGCGACATGTTGGACATGAACTAATTCAATACCAACCCAAGAAAGGCTGCATGCGGGTCATACCGCATGCAGCGATACACACATGACATTTGTGCTACAAATTCTAGGTGCGGTGGCGCTGATGCTCTGGGGCCTTCGCATGGTCCGAAATGGCGTCATGGCTGCATACGGACCATCCATCAAGTCCTTAGCAAGAGATTCCGAGAAAAAGCGGTTGGCCCCGTTCTTTTCAGGGCTCATTGCAGCAGTTGCGCTGCAAAGCAGCACTGCGACGGCTATGATTGCGGCCTCCTTCGCATCGAAGAAAACAATCGGTACGTTAACGGCATTTGTGATCATTCTTGGCGCTGATCTTGGCACAGCAGTGGCCGCGATCATTGCGTCGCAGAAGATCGCGGCCCTTTCACCTACTCTGATTGCCGTCGGTGTCTTCGGATACCTCAATTCTGAGGCCACAAAACCTCGTGGTATCTTTCGCGCGATCGGCGGCGTAGGATTTGTGCTACTCGCGCTAACTCTGATAAAATCGACTACTCTAGACCTCGCATCTAGCGATGGCGCATCAACAATCATAGCCGCTGTGCTTGGCCTACCATTTATGGCGGTTGTCGCTGGTGTGGTGCTCACCTATCTCGCCCATTCGAGCCTTGCTGTCGTTCTCTTAACTGTCTCCAGCCTGGCGGGTGGGCTCATAGATGTAGATGCCGCAGTCTACTTGGTTGTAGGGGCAAACATCGGCAGCGGACTGTTACCGTTTATCGCGAACCTACAAGCCCGACGTGAAGCTCGACTTGCAGTGACTGCCAACCTTGCACTTCGCTGTTTGGGCGCGGGCGGTCTTTACTATGCTTGGAAATTGATACCAATTTTTCCTGAGATCGCATTAGTTCCTTTGCCGCTTCAACTACATCTGATCTTGAACATTGTAGTGGCTCTCATTGGAATGGCGACAGCGCCGCTGGTCCTTAGGCTAGTATCTCCACTGGTGGCCAACGATCAGGACGGGGATAACCGTATTCAAACCCGGTTCTTGGACAATCAAGTCATCAAAGAACCAACCAAAGCATTGGCCCTAGCAAAGCGCGAAGCACTTGCGATGGCCGAAATTGCCCAAGAAATGGTCGAGCGGTCACGCGCGGTATTGGAAGGTGCGCCAAGCGAAACAGACAAAGAAGTATCCACATTGGAAGATGGTCTTGATCGACTTTTTGACTCGATCAAACTTTATGTGGCCCGTGTCCTTCAGCAACCTCTATCGGAGGAGCAAACTCGGCAAGCGATGGATGTGCTGAGTTTCACGGCGAACATGGAACATGTAGGAGACATTGTGGATGGCAATTTGATGAGCCTGGCTGCCCGCAAACGGGCGCTGAACACCCAGTTTTCCGAGGTGGGAAACAGCGAAATTTCGACGCTCTTTGACTCCATATTGGAGAACTTTGGCCTCGCAGTGAATACCTTCCTCACCGAAGATCGCGATCTGGCACGCCAGCTATTTAACTCGAAGACGGACATCCGTGAGCTTCAGCAAAAATTTATGGCGTCCCACATGGAGCGGCTTGGGTCGGGTGCTTCTGAAACAGTTCGCACAAGTAGTCTTCACATTGATCTGATCCGCGATCTTAAGCGGATCAACAGTCATCTCACAGCTGTGGCTTACTCCGTCTTGCGGGCATCAGGAGAGGTGCCAAAGACAAAGTGGAAAAAGGCACCAGCGGGCACTGTCAGACAAAACGAGGTTGAGACGGGCAGGGTGGTCTCGTAGCCTCT
>CALGEE010000298.1 GCA_937881525.1 uncultured Sphingomonadales bacterium
CGTCGCCACCCATGCACGTCAGATCGGTGCCTGTTTCATTGGGGTGCCTGCGTCCACGGATTGGGGCTTCCAGCGTCAGGGCATGGAAGACGCAGGTCTACCGTTTATTTGTGTCGACTCTAGTGAAATTGATCTCGCTCTGCTTAAACGTGTGGATACGCTTGCCGCTGAAAACGCATTTTGGAAGGATCCCGTTGCGTGATACTCACTACTAACATCTTGGGAAAAATGCTGTGCAACTTCTAAACGTTCTTCGCCAGGAGTCACCTCGAACGGTTCGCAACATCGTCGTACTGACGGTGATCTCTGGTGCGGCCAATGCGGCGCTGGTGGGCTTTATTAACTACGGCGCGGACGCGGTGTATCGCGGCGAAGACACGACTTGGGCCTTTGCAATGTTCCTCGCGTGTCTGGTGGTCTTTGCAGTGGCCAAGATGCGAGCCGAAACGGCCGGCAAGCGGCTATTTGACGATGCGATGACGCGCCAGCGCGAGCGCCTGATGGACAAGCTGCTTGCACTGCGATTGGACGCGCTCGAACAGATGCGCCGCTCGGACGTCATTTCGACGAGCGCGCGCAGCATCGGTCAGGTCGTCCAGGCATCAGACACCATCGTTTACGGCCTGCAGTCGATGTTCATGTTGTTCTTCTGTGCGGCTTACCTTGCCTTTGTGTCTTTCGCGGCGTTTCTCGCAGTGGCAGGGGCGCTTGTTTTCGCAGCGCTCTACCGCCATTCCCAACAGGGCGAAAGCAAGAAGCAAATGGTGGCCTTCTCGGAGAATGAAAAAGAGCTGTCGAACTTGGTGGCCGAGTCCCTAGCCGGGTTCAAGGAAGTAAAGATCAATGCCAAGCGTCGCTCGGCCCTGCGCGCGGATTATGCGCGCCTCGTGGATCTATCATCAATACTGAGCCTGCGCGCGACCGAAGAAATCGTGAAGATGCGCCTGATCATCCAGTCGGTTTTCTTCTTGGTCATCGCTGTCGTTATTTTTGTGATCCCAAAGATGACGGACATGTACGCGCTTGAAGTGCTCGAAATCACGGCGATCGTGCTTTTTCTCATCGGGTATCTGGCAGGCTTTCTGGACATCTTCCCGGTGTTGTCGCGGACCAACAACGCCCTGCGCGACCTGCAAGAGTTGGAAGAGAAACTCGACGCCCAGATGGAAGTCCTTTCGCCCAATCCGGTGGATGGCGACGCGTTTGAGGCGCTCGAGTTGCGCGATGTTCAATTCACCTACTTTGATCCTGACGAGAGCAGGGGCTTCCAGCTTGGACCGATTGATCTGCGGGTCGAAAAGGGCGAGGTGCTCTATGTCGTTGGGGGCAATGGCAGCGGAAAATCCACGCTCATCAAGGTGCTCACTGGCCTCTATCCGGTGGCGGCAGGCGAATTGCTTTTGAACGGTGAGCCTATGGCCAGTGGTGATCTAACATCGTTTCGCCAGAATTTCTCTCTGATCACCGGGGATTTCCACCTCTTTAGCCGCCTGTATGGTTACGAGGACGCCGATCAAGAGCTTGTTGCGAAGCTAATTGAGAGCATGCAGCTGACCGAAAAAGTGAGCTTTGCAGACGGTGCCTTTACCACCAAGGCCCTATCCACAGGCCAGAAGAAGCGCCTCGCGATGGTCGCAGCCCTGGTTGAGGACAGTGCCATCTATGTCTTTGACGAATGGGCTGCCGAACAGGACCCGCATTTCCGGTCGGTCTTTTACACCGAAATCCTGCCCGAATTGAAGGCCGACGGCAAAACGATAATCGCGATTACGCATGACGACGCCTACTTCGATCAGGCGGATCGCATCATAAAACTTGATTACGGGAGGATCAGCAAAGACACTGAATAAAGTTGCAAAAAAACCGAAACCTAACTACCACATATAGTGGGTTGAGCCACAGGCTAAGCCCCGAATTTAGAAAGGACAAATCCCATGAGTGAAGTTACAGCAGAAGTGTTGGAAGTCTCGGTTGAGGCACTGGCCGACAGCCAATCCTCAGCGATTATTGACCGTCATATCCTGTCAGCAATGGGCGTGGGCCTCGTGCCGATCCCGCTGGTTGACGTGCTTGGTATTGGCGCGGTGCAGTTGAACATGATCCGCCGCCTCGCAGAGACGCACGGCGTCGAGTATTCCGAAAAACGGGCCCGCTCGATCATCATTTCGCTCGTTGGCGGCGCGCTACCAGTGTTTGGCGCATTGCCGTTTGCCTCGTTGGCACAGGCCATCCCCGTGATCGGCTGGAGCCTTGCGCTGAGCTCAACTGTTATCCTTGCTGGTGCCTCGACATACGCGGTAGGCAAGATCATGGAGCGTCATTTTGAAAATGGTGGCGGCATGGACGACCTGGATGTAAAATCCGCACGCGAGCGGTTCACTGACTTGGTCGAGCAAGGCAAAGAAGCCGCAAAAACGCTCAAGAACAAAGCCTCCGGCAAATAATCGACCCGCCGGTTTGAGCGAATGAAAAACGTGAGCTAAGGAGAGATAGCTTTTATGGGACAGTTTCGACCCAGGCTGATGCTTGGCTTCCTCTTGGGGTTGACGGTATTCATTTACTTCATCCCCGAGACTTTTGTGAGCATTCGCCCAGGCGAGAAGGCCGTCCTATGGCAGCGCTTCTTTGGCGGTACACAGACCGACAAAGTCTACGGTGAAGGGCTCCGCGTGATCTTCCCTTGGGACGAGCTGTACATCTACGACACGCGCAAACAGATGGTACAGCGCGAGCTCGACATCCTGACGGAAGAAGGGCTCACAGCCCAGATCGCGCTGGCCATCAGATATCACCCAGACCGCAACCTTTTGGGTGAGTTGCACCAAAAGATTGGCCCCGACTACGAGCAGGTCATTGTGATACCCGAGGTGGAGAGCGCGATGCGTCGAGCCGTTGGGGAGCTGCGCTCAGAAGAGATATATAAGCGTAGTCGTGAGATCATACGCACCGCCGTGATCGAGGCTGTCGAAGAGGCGAGCCAGAGCTTTGTCACCATTGATGATGTGATTATTCGATCTGTCACGCTGCCACGCGGCTTTCAAGAGGCCGTAGAAGAAAAAGTCCGCCAGCAGCAGTTGGCGGAAAGCTATCAATACCGCCTCTTGGCAACAGAGCAAGAAGCCCGACGTCTCGCCATCGAGGCAGGTGGTTTTGCGGCGTATAACAGGACAATTGAAGAGACCCTGACCCCAGAGCTGCTGCAATGGGAAGGAGTGCGCGCAACCAGAGAAATCGCAACGTCTGAAAACAGCAAGATCATTATCATGGGCAACGGAAGCGATGGTCTGCCTGTGATCCTGAATGCTGAATAGCGAAGGCGGCTGACGTGGATAAGAT
>CALGEE010000299.1 GCA_937881525.1 uncultured Sphingomonadales bacterium
TCCGTGACAAATCTCATGACAACTTACTTAAAATTGTTGATGGTAGTGCTAAACTTTGAGTGAACAGACTTAAGCGACATCTAAAATCTGATGCAAGTTCTTGCTAGGGCTTAAGCTTCTTTTGAAGGAATACTTTATGACTAACCATAAGAATGGCTCGAACGGAAATCCATCAGCTATGCTTTTGCCTGGTCTGGACGGCAAGCGAGTTGTCGTTACAGCAGGCGCTAGCGGCATTGGTTTTGCTATTGCGAAGCTACTTCATGAACAGGGTGTAAGGGTTGCGATCTGCGATATCGACTCTGCAGCGCTAGATAAAGCTAGCCTAGATTTAGGGGGCTGTATCGCTGAGAAAGCGGATGTATCTGATAATTCCGCGGTGGAGGCGTTCTTTTATAAAGTCCAAAATGAATTTGGTGGGCTTGATGCTTTGGTTAATAATGCCGGTATAGCCGGGCCAACTGGCAATCTTGAAGATCTTTCGCCAGATGATTGGCGCCGGTGTATTGATGTTTGCCTGACCGGCCAATTTCTCTGCGCGCGTCAAGCCATTCCTATGATCAAGGCTAGTGGGGGGGGCGCAATAGTAAACATGGCCTCGGCTGCGGCGAAGCACGGTTATGCTTATCGGACTCCTTACTCGGCAGCGAAATTCGGCGTTGTCGGCTTAACTCAAAGTCTCGCTAAAGAGTTGGGCCCAGACAACATCCGCGTCAACGCTGTGTTGCCTGGTATTATCGAGGGTCCGCGCATGGAAGGGGTAATCCGTGATCGGGCAGAGGCGACAGGCGTTAATATTGATGCCATGCGTAATACTTATCTTAAAAGCATTTCATTGCGTCGGATGACATCGCCGAAAGATGTCGCCACGACTGTGGCTTTTTTGGTTTCTGATCTTGGTTTTAATTTATCGGGACAATCACTTGGAGTCGATGGCAACGTCGAAACTCTCTGAGAAATAGGAGAAAGTCCGAACATGAGTACGACTAATACACATCAGGGTAAGGTTATTATCACCTGTGCAATTACAGGAGCTATCCATACGCCATCTATGTCGCCGTATCTCCCGGTAACGCCTGAGGAGATCATTTCAGAATCGCTTGCGGCCTCTGAGGCTGGTGCCGCCATCTTGCACTTGCATGCTCGCAACCCTGAAGATGGACGTCCTGATCAGAGTGCTGAAGCCTTTGCTCCGTTCCTGCCGAGGATTAAACAAAGCACGAACGCGGTTTTGAACATTACCACGGGTGGCAGTCCTTATATGAGTGTTATGGAGCGCGCTTCCCCCGCGGCTACCTATCAGCCGGAACTCGCCTCGTTGAACATGGGTTCAATGAACTTTGGGCTCTACCCGATGCTAAACCGCTTTAAAGAATTTAAGCACAAATGGGAACGTGAGCATCTGGAAGGTTCGAAAGATCTCGTCTTTCGTAATTCATTTAAGGACATCGAATACGTTTTGAAGACTTGCTATGGGAACGGAACACGCTTTGAGTTCGAATGCTATGACATCTCACATCTTTATAATTTGGCGCATTTTGCTGATCGCGGGTTGGTCAAAGCGCCCTTTTTTGTTCAGTCTGTTTTCGGCCTACTTGGTGGCATTGGCGGACATCCCGAAGATGTTTTGCATATGAAGCGCACGGCCGACCGACTTTTTGGAGAGGAGTACCGCTGGTCTGTGTTGGGTGCGGGCGCAAATCAGTTCCGCATAGCCACACAGGCCGCCACGCTAGGCGGTAACGTTCGTGTAGGTCTCGAAGATAGTCTCTGGGCTGGGCGTGGTGAGTTAGCATCATCGAATGCTGTGCAGGTCAAAAAAGTCCGCACCATAATTGAAACACTTGGTCTGCAGGTCGCAACTCCAGACGAAGCGCGTGAAATTCTTGGGCTCAAAGGTGGGGATCAGGTCTCTTTTTAAGAAATGCTGTTCGAAAATTTAATTTGTTTGAGATTGGTGGGTTTATTTGCAGCGTGTTCGGATGAGAAAAGTCCCCCATTTAAGTAAACTATGCCGCTGCTCTCGCTGAGTGGTGCCAGTTGTTGAGCGCATAGATTTAGGCTGCACCAGCAATCCGATGCGAGTTCTCATTCGTCTGACAGCACC
>CALGEE010000300.1 GCA_937881525.1 uncultured Sphingomonadales bacterium
TATCGCGGTATGCCTTCAGAAAGGCCGCCCCTTTGGCTTTGAGCAGATCGGCATCGCTTTCATACGCCATTTCCTTGCCCACGCCAAATTTGGCAGATGTACCTGCCGGCATATCGATAACGCTTTTGTCGCCGGTCAGTTGGTAGAGCAACCCGCGCAACACCATCGGTGAGGCGTATTGCATCGAGTCGTCGATTTGTGCGTCGCTTGCCGAGAGCAACTCATTTTGTTCATTCATTATGCTTCGATCCGTTCATCAAAACGCCACAGGGAATTGCAGCATGTGTGCTTTGACATTTTCATCCAGAACACCGGTGCGGGCAATTTTGACTGTGGTGTGAGCAATCTTCCATCCACCCGAAGTCCGTACAAGCTTGCGCTGATACCAGCCACTGTTCCATTCATCATTGCTCGTTGGCAGGAATATGTAGCTTTGGATTACCTCTGCGCTATCTCCATCGAGAACAATCCGGGCGGCACCCGGTAAATGGACACCATGCGGTGCCTGCGACAACATTGCAGAAATTTCCGCCCGACCTTTCAAACTTCGACGAAAAACTTCATAAACGGCATCTTCTGTGAACAAGTCGAGCCATTCGTCAAACGCGCTTATTTCCAGACGCAGGCAATACTCGGCTAGCACGCGGTTTATGGCGTGCTCGTCGGCAATTTGCTTCATGTCGGCGTCGGTCACCGTCGGGCTCCTGCGATGCAGGGAGGATTGTTCGCCCCCCCAAAGGCCAATAGGTTACTCACTTGAGGGATTGGAGTGCTTTAGAGTCAGAACCGACTGCGATAAGCATTTCGTCGGTCAACTTGTTGCCGGCCACTGCTTGCAATGCCTTTAGAGTCATTCCTGCCGCCGTCGAAATCGACGGATTATCTGTCAACCCGGGAACGTGTCTTTCGATAATGGCTTTGGCCGCTGGCTCTTCCAAAAGAATGCCCAGCGTCGTTTCCGCAGTCGAGTACACTGGCTTTTTCGCCGTAGCTTCGATTGCATGCGTGTCGGCCAGAACGGGCGCGGCATTTGCAAGAACAAGCGTAAGGGCAATTGCTACTGTCTTCAACATTTACCTTCCTCACATTTCATCAGGCTAAATTTGATTATGCGCGACTGCGGGGCAGGTTGAGGCGGCGTTCCGCGACCATTGATCGCAACACTTCGCTGGTGCCGCCATAGACCGAGGTGGCGGTCGAGTGGCGGTAACCGATTTCGACGACGCCCAGCCCCTCTTTGCCACGCACCAAAGATGCAGGCGACGACAGGTTAAGCAGATCGGCGGAATCCTTGATGAAAACTTCGGTGGTGAATACCTTCGACGCTGGACCATAGGCCAGATCGGACTCGCCAGCGAGGCGCGTTGCCAAGACACGGGCCGACATTGCCTCGCTAATTGCCGAATGCGTATAGACGCGCGCAAGGCGGGACAATGTGTTTGGATGCTCGATCAACGGCTTGCCATCGCGCTGCTCGTTACCTGCCCATGCCAGCACAGCATCGACCATCTTGCGCATCTGATGATGATAATGGCTACCGCCCTGCTCTACTGACAACGCCATAGACATGACCTTCACCCCGCCATTCACTTCGCCGAGCCGGTACCGGTCGGAAATGCGGACATCGGCGTAGAATGTCGCGTTAGTTCGTTCATCCATAAAGGTATGTACGGGCTGAATTTCGACGCCCGGCACCTTCAGTGGAACGAGGAACAAGGTCAGGCCTTTGTGCTTTGCAACATCGGGATCGGTGCGGGTCAAGAGCAAAACATAATCTGCGAGTTCCGCGCCTGATGTGAACATCTTTTGCCCGTTGATGACCCATTCATCGCCATCGCAAACTGCGCGGGTTTTGGCAGCGAACACGTCTGAACCGCCCGAAGGCTCGGTAAAGCCCAAGCACGAGGTAAAATCTCCACGCGCAAATCCTAGCAGTACCTCATCCTGCAATTCGGGCGACCCTGCGACCTGAACCAACATGCCTGCCATACCGGTAACGCCACCTGCAAGCCCCGCCCAACCCAGTTCGGCGCTGACGTTTCTGCACGCACGGGCCGAATCGGCATCGGCTCCGCGACCGCCCCATTTTTCAGGCCAGCTTGGAAAAAGGAACCCGGCCTTGCCCAAGGCACGGTGGACGTCCCAATCATGCGCTTCGAAATTCTCTTCAAACAAATTGTGCTTTTCGGGATCGAGGATACCCGTGAGCAAAGTCCGCAACTCTTCAGCCAGCGGATTGCCGACATCGGGCGATTCAAAATCGACGTCCACCGTACCGGGGTCGGGAAGGCTTGCCGCCTCGCCCAGAAACAGGCGGCGACCCCCACGTTCCAGTTCGGCCTCCGGATCACCCAGCGCCAATGCCCAGGCCTTGGCCCGCCGGTGATACAGCTGGATGTCATATTCGTTCGACAGACCATAGCCTGCAAATGTGTGAATGGAGTGCGCGACACAATTGGTCGCCGTACGGCTTGCCCACCAGAATAGGGTGGAGATCAAACCGCCCGCATCCTTACGTTCGTCAGCCAGCGCTCGCAGCACCCACATTTGCAACATTGCGCCGCCGTCGGCATCGATAATGTCATTTGCAAGAGGGTGGGCAATGCCTTGATAGGTCCCAATCGGCTGGCCAAAGGCTTCGCGTTCGCAGGCATAGACGGCCGCCATCTCGGTCGCTTCGCGCGACAGACCGATCAGGGCGGCTGCGGTGAGAATTTTCCATTCCTCAATGCCCGCCTCCCAGATACGCTTGGCATCAGCGTTGCTTGCCAAGATAACTCGCGTATTTTGGCCTGGGGTGAACTCTCCCAGAGCAGCTCCACCCAGGGTCAAAGGCGCATCAAGCGAGGCTCCGGTAAGCTCAATCGCCAATGTGCTGCCGTCAAAGGTCAGTATTCCATGTGCAACCGCCCCGCCTGGAACCAATTGCGGCTTTCCGTCTTCGACACTGCGCAACGCCAATGTAAGCACCGCACCGGTGTCGCGCACTTTAGCAATCCAGTCGCGCGCCACATCGCCGCCGACTTCGCCAAGTACACGCAACGCAACCAGCGACTCGGCCAGCGGGGCCGGAGCCAAACGTCGCCCCGCCTGCTCCATCATCAGGCAGGCGTCGAACAAACTCATCTCGCTTCCACCAGAATCGCCCGACAAGCGCATAAAAGGCACTTCAAGTGCAACCAGTTCTTTCCAGATTTCCGCGTCAAACCCGACAGGTTCTGCAGCCCGCACCCTCGCTGGGGTGGATTCGCTAGCGAAGAAACGTTCAAACATTTCTTTCACCGGAACGCTGTCTTCTGGCAAACTTAGCTGCATTTTCGAAACTCCATTTTGCATTCTCGAAACGATAAGCGCATCGGTTATATCTCACGGACTCACCGCGTAAGGCAATTTCATTTCTCTGCTAGTCAATCTAGTTTTTTTTGCAATGAAAGTGTTGCATCGCATTAATTTCTAGGATCGTTGTCGCCTGCTTTTTGCAATGACAGCGCAGTATTGACGTTAAGGCGATCGTGCCAACACCAAGGCTGCCATACACGGAACGCCGCGATACTTGCTGCTGATAGTTGATCGTTTTTAGCCTAGCGAATTTGTCGGCTAAGCCTTCCAACGCTGGCCTGAGCGCAAGTTGGATGTCTGCCATCCTTTGCTAGCCATTTGCCCGCTTGACTCACAATGCACATTACGTGATGCATTAAAAAAATGGCAGCAAAGAACCTTAGCTAAGTAAAATTTGCTGCGACAACGACAGGAGAGAGAAATGGCCAAGGCAAGACAGGCGCATTTTATTCCGCACCAGCGCAATGCTCGGACCAGTTTTGCAAAGACTATGTGCAGCCAGGTCGCTTACGCTCTTCTTATTCATACCTTCATGCTGATAATGATCACCTCGCATGCTCTTGAAACCAGCGGCATTTCCATATTTCCCTATTTTCTGCTGGTTATCTTCGTCGGTATCGCCATCCCCTATCTTCGCAAGCTCGAACGCAAATGGCAGAATGTAGGCACTACCGATGACCGGGATGTGAGCAAGGAGTTCACCAACGACCGGATCGGCCTTTGGTCCCTCGCGATCGCTATGCCGATTATCTACTTCGCGATTGCGAAAGCTATAGCCAGCTTTTTTGGGTGACCGGCTATGCGATCAGGCATTTAAATTGATCGCGTTTCTAGACTGGCAATTTGTACAATAAACTCAGTAAGTTAGTGCCTCCCAAACGGCATTAGATGCTTTTGAAAAGCTGCATAAATTCAAGCGTTTGATAGCGAATAAACCAATTATCATATCTCACTGCCAGTCCGGATCCCGGTTCCCCGGCTTACGCTCAC
>CALGEE010000301.1 GCA_937881525.1 uncultured Sphingomonadales bacterium
CGAGATTGCCCCTGGGCCACCCAAGCCACAGGCATCGTGCGCGTTGCCAGCCACCGAAGGCCAAATTATTCGTACCGATACGCCAATGGTCAAAAAGGCGCGCGAAGGGGTGATGGAGTTTCTGCTCATCAACCACCCGCTCGATTGCCCGATTTGCGACCAGGGTGGCGAATGCGATTTGCAAGACCAAAGCGTTGCTTATGGTCGCGGTGCCTCGCGCTTTGAGGAGAATAAGCGCGCAGTTACTGAAAAATATATGGGTCCGTTGGTTAAAACAGCGATGACGCGCTGCATCCAGTGCACACGCTGCGTCCGTTTCGCCGAAGAAGTTGCGGGTATTGAAGAAGTCGGCGCAATTGGTCGCGGCGAAAATATGCAGATTACGACCTATCTTGAGCACGCCATGCAGAGCGAGCTTTCGGGTAATGTTGTTGATCTTTGCCCTGTGGGAGCCTTGACGTCGAAGCCTTATGCTTTTGAAGCGCGGCCTTGGGAGCTTAAAAAGACGCCCAGCATCGATGTGATGGATGCTGTCGGTACCAACATTCGCCTTGATAGTCGGGGCAGGGCCGTGCTGCGCGCATTGCCGCGCATCAATGATGATGTGAACGAAGAATGGGCATCGGACAAAACCCGTCATGCGGTTGACGGCCTTACGCATCGTCGCTTGGACAAGCCATATATCCGCAAGGACGGTAAGCTTGTCGCGGCAAGCTGGACCGAGGCATTTGATGCGATCAAAGCCAATTGGACCGGCGAAGCTGCGGTATTGGCTGGTGATCAAGTTGATTGCGAGACCATGTTCGCGGCGCGCGCATTGGCTGGTTCGTCGATGCTTGAAGGACGGCAAACTGGCCTAGCCTATGACACATCCTCGCTTTCGGCGGTGAATTTCAACACGACAATTGCGGGCATTGAGAATGCTGACGTCATCTTGTTGGTTGGAAGCGATTTACGTCGTGAAGCACCATTGGTGAACACGCGTATTCAAAAGGCAATCCGAAAGCGCGGTGCAAAGGTCTTTGCGATCGGGCCAGTGACGGACCTGACTTATAAGGTTGAGTGGCTGGGCGATGACCTGAGCGCGCTTACAAAGGCACCCAAGGTCCTTACCGATGCGTTGAAGAATGCGGAGCGTCCTGCAATCGTCGTTGGCGGCGGCGCGTTGCGTTATGCAGGCGTGCATGGAGCTGCGTTGGCGTTGGCCAAAAAGTTCAAACTGGTGCGTGATGGCTGGAACGGATTTAACGTCCTGCATTTTGCCGCAGCGCGCATGGGTGGATTGATGTTGGGCTACGCGCATGACGGCGGCATCAAGAAGCTGGCCGCCGCATCGCCCAAGCTGGCATTTTTCCTCGGTGCGGATGAGGTTGATTACAGCCTGTTTAGTAATACGTTTAAGGTCTATGTCGGCCACCATGGAGACAATGGC
>CALGEE010000302.1 GCA_937881525.1 uncultured Sphingomonadales bacterium
GCTCACTAAGCCCACCTTGTGCCGTATATTCAGGAAATCGCCGTTCATGATTAGCTCTATTCGTTCTCTCATTAACTCGAAGTTAGGTGCATTTTTTGCGCTTTTGTTCGTCGGGACGATTGCCATTGCTTTTGCGCTCGGTGATGTAAGCAATTCAGGCAGCTTTGGTGGCCTGAGCGGCGGGAATGTGGCGCGCGTCGGCAACCGCGATATTAGCTTGGGTGAACTTAATGATGCCTTAAATAATCGGCTTAAGTCAGAGCGTCAGGACAACCCTACCCTGAATATGGGAAGCTTTGTCGACGGTGGTGGACTGGATACAACGCTGGAACAATTGATAAATCGCTATGCGCTTACTGTGTTTGGGCAGGAATATGGCGTTGCAGTGAGCAAACGCCTGATTGATTCCGAAATACGCAAAATTCCTGGCGCCATGGGGCTTGATGGCAAGGTCAGTGCTGAGGCATTCGGCAGATTTGCCCAACAGATAGGCGTCAGCGAGAAAGCCATTCGCGACGACATCGCCCAGACTTTGTTTGCGCAGCAGATATTACCAGCGTCAGCTAGCGGTCCAGCTGCACCCGGCGGGTTTGTTCTGCCTTATGCTTCCCTCTTGCTCGAACAGCGTTCAGGCCAGATTGCGGCTGTGCCAGCGTCAGCCTTTCTGCCGCAAAAGCCACCAAGCGAAACAGTCCTTGCGAAGTTTTACAGCGATAATTCTGTGAAGTTCACCATTCCCGAGAAACGTTCGATTAGTTACGCCATCTTCGGCAAGGATATCATTGCGCAGCGCGCAAAACCGACTGAGGCAGATATCGCAGCATATTATAAAGCAAACGCTGCGAAATTTGCTGCCGCGCAAGCGCGCAATATCAGTCAGGTTATCGTTCCCACCGAAGCGGCGGCCAAGTCTGTCGTCGCACAGGTTGCAGCGGGTAAATCCATAGCAGCGGTGGCCAATGAACTTGGCCTGGCGGTTACGACAGCAATTAATGTCAGCAAAAGCACTCTGACAAGCAGCACATCGCAAGCAGTTGCAGATGCCGCATTTGCCGCTGCACAGGACACAGTGGCAAAGCCTGCTCGCAGTAATTTAGGTTGGGCCGTCGTTCGCGTCGATAGCATCAATAATGTCGCAGCTAAGTCGCTAGCAGCAGCGCGCGCCGAAATTGCAGAAGAGTTGCTGAAAACGCGCAGTGAAGAAATGCTAACCGAAATGACCGGCGAGATTGAAGACGGCTTTGCGAATGGCGCTACCATCTCAGATGTCGCAAAGCAGAATAGTCTGACAGTCAGTACATCGCCAAAACTGCTGGCCACTGGGCAAGATATCACTAACCCTGCGTACAAGCCAATTCCCGAAATGCAGGCTATTTTGCCAGCAGCCTTCCAAATGGAAACAAATGGCGAAGCGCAACTTATTGAACTGGTACCTGGAGAGAAATTTGCCATGGTTGCTGTGGCGGATTTTGACGAGGCTGCCCCACCTGCCTTAAATCAAGTGCGTTCGATTGTGTTGCAACAATGGGCACAGTCAGAAGGCGCAAAGGGCGCGCGTAAAGCTGCGGATGCATTGCGTAAAGCTGTTGATGCTGGACAACCTCTTGAAGCAGCGTTGGCTGCAGCAAAAATCAAAGGGGCTCAGGTCGAACGACTGAGCGGGACACGCGCCGATATATCACGTGAGGGCCAACAAGTGCCGCCACCCTTGTCTCTGATGTTTGCAATGAAAAAGGGCACTGCAAAAATCATTCAAGCGGGCGATAACCGCGGTTGGTTCGTTGTGTATTTGACCGATATTGTAAAAGGCGATGCGAGCGGCCAGAGCGACATGCTTAAAGCACGCAAGCAGGAACTGTTCGGCATTTTGCAACAGGAATATGTCGCGCAAATGGTCCTTTCTGCTGCCAAAGATGTGGGCGTTGAAAAGAACGAAGACGGTATCGCCGAAGTGCGCACGCGCCTGACAAACCGTGACGGAAACTAAGCCGCAACTCATTTGGCGTAAACGTATTGCAGACACCGAAACGCCGGTGTCTGCCGCACTGAAGCTTTTTGTCGCCGAGCGCGGTGATTTCATTCTTGAATCCGTGGAGGGTGGCGAAACGCGGGGGCGTCACAGCCTCATTGGAATCGCACCCGATCTCGTTTTTCGCGCTGCGGGCAACACTGCGGAAATTAATAATCAATGGATGTCCGACAGGGAAGCTTTTGTCCCCTCACCATTGCCGTCCTTAGACGCACTGCGCGCGCTGGCTGCAGAGTGCCGAATGGATGTTCCCGAAGAACTGCCGCCAGCGCTTGCTTGCCTTGTCGGCTACTTCGGTTATGAAACCATCGGCTTAGTAGAAAAGCTTCCGCGTGCGCCACAGTCTGCACTCGAGTTGCCGGACATGCTGTTTGTTCGACCGACAGTGATCCTATTATTTGACCGTTTGAAAGACGAAATGTTCCTTGTGTCTCCAGTTTGGACAGGAGGCGACGATAAGCAGGCCGTTGCCCTGGCAAACGAACGTTTGGATGAAACCGAACGATTGTTGGATGCTGGACACCCAGCGGCGACACAAAGAGAACTCAGCACCAACGGAAACAATTTGAATTTAGAACCCGTTTTGCCTGCTGGTCGCTATGCGGAGATGGTGGCTTCGGCCAAAAACTACATTGAGTCTGGTGACATATTCCAGGTCGTTCTGGCGCAGCGTTTTACCGCCCCCTTTGACCTGCCGCCAGTTCACCTCTACCGCGCGTTGCGTCGGATAAATCCGTCGCCGTTCCTCTATTTTATCGACTTGCCCGGCTTCGCCCTCATCGGGTCAAGTCCCGAAATATTGGTCCGTGCCCGTGGGGGTGAGGTTACTATCCGACCGATCGCGGGAACACGACCTCGCGGAACCAGCAGCATCGAAGACGCAGAAAACAAGGCGTCATTGCTCGCTGACCCGAAAGAACGTGCGGAGCACCTCATGTTGCTCGACTTAGGCCGCAACGATGTTGGCCGCGTGACAAAAGGCGGGACTGTTACCGTCACTGACAGCTATATGGTCGAGTTTTACAGCCATGTAATGCACATCGTATCGAACGTGGTGGGCGAACTTGCCGATGACAAGGACGCGATCGATGCCTTATTCGCTGGCTTTCCCGCAGGCACGGTATCGGGCGCCCCCAAAGTGCGCGCCTGCGAAATTATTGCGGAGCTGGAGCCTGAAACTCGAGGCGCATATGCGGGCGGCGTCGGCTATTTCTCGCCCAATGGCGATATGGATAGCTGCATTGTCCTGCGCACAGCGGTGGTGAAGGATGGTATCATGCACGTGCAAGCTGGCGCAGGTATCGTTGCCGACAGCAACCCCGAATATGAACAGCGCGAATGTGAAGCAAAGGCAGGCGCGCTTATCGCCGCAGCCCGAGAAGCGATCCGTGTTGCTGGTGAAGCTAAGTTTGGTCAGTAGCTTGACGGAACCACAAAGGCGGCTGCTGTAATGAATTTAAACGGCGCGGTGGACATAGTTCGACTAGATACTGGAGAGATGATCTGGCAGCGTTTCGCAATAGTGCCTCTTCCACCCGCACGTCAAAGCCGCTAGGGACGCCGCATGATCCTAGTCATAGACAATTACGACAGCTTTACTTGGAACCTTGTCCATTATCTGATGGAACTGGGGGCGCAGGTTGAAGTTGTGCGCAATGACGATATTTCTGCTGGTCAGGCCATTGCATCTGGCGCGCAAGCATTCCTTATTTCGCCCGGGCCGAAGACCCCCAACGAAGCTGGCGTTAGCCTTGACCTCGTTGCGGCCTGTGCCGAAGCAAGCAAGCCACTTCTTGGCGTATGCCTTGGCCATCAGACCATAGGGCAGCATTTTGGCGGCAATGTGCGCCGTGGCGGTTTGATGCATGGCAAAACATCACCTGTCAGCCATGACGGGAGCGGGTTGTTTGCAGGACTGCCCTCCCCTTTTCAGGCCACGCGGTACCATTCCTTGATTGTAGAAAATGTCCCTCCCACTTTGGTCGTCAACGCGACCAGCGATGACGGCCACGTCATGGGTTTCCGCCACGCCACGCTGCCGATCCACAGCGTTCAGTTTCACCCCGAAAGCATTGCGACGGAACATGGCCATGCGATGCTTGCGAATTTCATGCGTATCGCCGGGATGACTGTCGTGAGCGGAGCCGAAGGGAATATGCGTTGACCCCATTCGGCAAGCTTCCCGACCCGCAGCATTTGTTTGACCATGACGAGGCTGCACAAGCCTTTTCCGACATTCTTGATGCCCGCGCATCAGAAGACGAAATTGAGGCCTTCCTTGCTGCGCTATCTGCCCGCGGTGAAACAATGGTGGAAGTCGCCGCGGCTGCGCAAGCGATGCGCGACCGTTTGATCCCGATCGAAGCCCCGGAGAACGCGATCGACGTCTGCGGCACCGGCGGCGACGGGCATCATACCCTTAACGTTTCAACTGCCGTGTCCATCGTGGTCGCCGCCTGTGAAGTTCCTGTTGCCAAGCATGGGAACCGCGCAGCATCATCCAAAGCAGGCGCAGCGGATACTTTGGAGGCGCTTGGCCTTGATATGGAACGCGCGGGGCGCATGGCGCAAGAAACTCTTAAAGACCTTGGTATCTGCTTTCTGTTCGCTGCCAACCACCATCCGGCAATGAAGCGCATCCAGCCAATCCGCCAACGCATTGGCCAGCGGACGATATTTAACCTTATGGGCCCCCTCGCGAACCCTGCGCGGGTCAAACGTCAGCTGATCGGCATTGCGCGCCCTGCTTATGTCCCTGTGTACGCAGAAGCACTGCAGTATCTGGGCACGGAACATGCGCGCGTCATTTCAGGTGACGAAGGACTCGACGAATTGAGCCTTGCTGGCGGTAACGAAGTTGCAGTGGTCACTCCGGACGGCATCCGTTTTCAACGCGTCCGCTCTGCGGATGCTGGTTTGCCCGTGTATCCTGTCGAAGCCATCCGTGGCAGCGACGCGCAACATAATGCGTTGGAGCTGCGCAAGCTGCTTCAGGGTGAACATGGCGCCTATCGTGATGCTGTCTTATTCAATGCAGCAGAGGCTTTATTGGTGGCGGGTGTCGTGCAAACTATGCCCGAAGGCGTGGAAGAAGCAGCAGAAGCAATCGACAAGGGTCTTGCCAATGCCCTGCTAAACTGTTGGGTGGCATATTGATGGTGGACAAGCTTGCAGAGATATGCGCGACCAAGCGGCTTGAAGTTGCAGAACGCAAGCTTCGCGGTGTAAAACATTGGCCAACGCCATCGGCACCTCGTGGGTTTGAGGCAGCATTGCGCACCAAAAGCCAGTCAGGCATCGCGCTCATAGCGGAGATTAAGAAGGCTAGCCCATCCAAGGGGCTTATTCGCGCAGATTTTGATCCTGCCGCCCATGCAATGGCCTATCAGGCTGGAGGTGCAGCTTGCCTTTCCGTCCTCACCGACGCGCCTTATTTTCAAGGACATGAGGATTTTCTGATTGCGGCCCGCGCTGCATGTGACCTGCCCGTCATCCGCAAAGATTTCATGGTCGATCCGTGGCAATGCGCCGAAGCACGGCAAATAGGCAGCGATGCTATCTTGATCATTGTAGCGGCGCTTGATGACGTCGTTATGGCCGAGATTGAGGATGCCGCGCAGCGGGAGAATCTTGATGTCCTTGTCGAGGTTCATGATGAAGATGAACTCGAACGCGCGCTTAAGCATCTTAAGTCCAAGCTGGTAGGCGTGAACAACCGCAATTTAAAAACCTTTGAGGTTGATCTGTCCAACACGGAACGTTTGGCGAAACTGGTCCCAGATGACATTTTGCTGGCCTGCGAAAGTGGTATTTCTACCCATGCCGATTGTCTGCGCATGGCCGACGCCGGCATTTGCACGTTTTTGGTAGGCGAAAGCCTGATGCGGCAGGATGGTATTCAGGCGGCTACACAAAGGCTTTTGACTGGTAATGGCTGATCTTACGCATCTCAGCGCCGATGGCGGCGCTCATATGGTCGATGTTTCGGCTAAGGCAGATACCCCGCGTGAGGCTGTCGCCGAAGGCCGGATCAGACTGTCCGCCGAGGCGCTTCATGCCGTGCGCGCAGGCAATATGAAAAAGGGCGATGTCCTTGGTACCGCACGTATCGCGGGCATCATGGCCGCAAAAAAGACAAGCGACCTTATTCCCCTATGTCATCCGCTGATGCTCTCCAAGATTAGCGTCGAATTCGAATATGAAGCGACCGCTATTCGTGTTGAGGCGCGGGTAAGGCTTAGCGGGCCTACCGGGGTGGAAATGGAGGCGTTGACTGCTGTGACCGTCACCTTGCTAACATTGTACGACATGGCAAAGGCACTCGATAAATCGATGGTTATTTCGGACGTGCGCTTATTGTCGAAGACCGGCGGCAAGTCAGGTGACTGGTTCGCATGATTTCGGTGGATGAGGCACAGGCCAGATTGCTGGCGCTCGCGTCGCCATTGCCCCCGATCGAAGTCGAACTAACGCGCGCCGTGCGGCATTATATGCATGGACCGCTGATGGCGATGCGTACGCAGCCTTCTGCAGATTTATCAGCGATGGATGGCTATGCTTTAATAAGCTCGGACTTTCCCGGGCCATGGCGCGTGATCGGTGAAAGCGCAGCGGGTAAGCCCTTTTTGGGCACGCTTCACGCAGGTGAAGCTGTCCGCATTTTCACAGGGGCGCATGTTCCAAAAAATGCAGACCGTATTTTGATTCAAGAAAATGCCGCGCGAGAAGGGGACATCGTGCACGCCTCGCAGGATCAAAGCCCCGCAGACAAGCCCCATATCCAACAGGCTGGAAGGGATTTTCTGGCAGGCGCCGAAATTCTAAAGCAAGGCGCGCTGCTTGGTGCAGGGCAAATCGCTCTTGCCGCAATGGCGGGTTATGGAACGTTGTGGGTTGGTGGCCGGCCACGTGTTGCTGTTGTTGCCACTGGCGATGAATTGGTGGTCGCCGGTTCGCAGTGCACCGCGGCGCAGATACCATCATCAAACAGCCCCATGCTGCGTGCCATGCTTTCAAATATGCCTTGCGACGATATTGACGGTGGCATTCTCCCTGATGATCTGCCGGCTCTTGAGGCCAGCTTGGCGCGCTTGGCTACACAAGCGGATGTCATCGTCACCACAGGCGGCGCGTCCGTTGGCGACCATGATTTGGTTCAGCCTGCATTGCTGAATGTCGGGGCAAAGATGGACTTTTGGAAAGTCGCCATGCGCCCTGGAAAGCCATTAATGGCGGGAAAAATAGGCGATACAATCATGCTTGGCCTTCCGGGCAACCCGTCATCGGCCTTTGTCACCGCAACCTTATTCTTGCTTCCACTTCTGCGATATATGGCTGGTTGCCAAACGCCGTTTCCCGAGCTGCAAGAAGCGATCACAACCCGCGATCTACCCGCTGGCGGCATAAGAGCAGAATATCTGCGCGCTCGGATGGATGGCGGCCGCATCACCCCCCTCAATACCCAAGACAGCGGACTTACCCATAGCCTATCGCACGCCAACGCGCTGCTTCTTCAACCCGTCAATGGGCCTAGTCGAGCCGCAGACACTCTTGTTCAATATATACGCCTGTCGTAAAATCTGGACACAACATGTGCGATTGTTCTTGACTTAACCTCTTTTGTTCTCTAATCGTTCCATTCTTGTTCAACAGGATGGAACCCTGAAGATGCTAACGGCAAAACAGCACGAACTGCTTGTATTCATTAATCAGCGACTTGATCAAAGCGGCATCTCTCCGTCATTTGAAGAAATGAAGGAAGCGCTCGATTTGAAAAGCAAATCTGGGGTGCACCGCTTAATCGGAGCTTTGGAAGAGCGCGGCTTTATTCGTCGCCTTGCCAACCGAGCTCGTGCGCTTGAAGTTATGAAGATGCCTGAGAGCGCGAATACGCGTAGGGACAATGTAACCCGTCTGGCACCTGTCAAAGAAGCCAAGCCACAAATTCACATTCCTGTTGCTGCAAATGACGTGCTCGAAATTCCGTTTCATGGCAAGATTGCTGCCGGCGTTCCGATTGAGGCGCTTGAAGGGCAGAACTCGTTATCGGTTCCAATGGCATTGCTGGGCGCGGGTGAACATTATGCGCTTGAGGTGTCCGGCGATTCTATGATGGAAGCAGGCATATTGGATGGCGATTACGCCTTGATCCGTAAGGCAGACACAGCGCGTGATGGTGAGATTGTGGTCGCCTTGATTAGAGGCGAAGAAGCAACGTTGAAATATCTCCGTCGCGAAGGTCAACAGATCCGGCTTGATCCCGCCAATGGCAACTATCAGCCGCAATATTATGCACCGCATGAAGTTCAAGTCCAGGGTAAGCTTGCGGGTCTATTACGCAGATATCATTGATTATTATTGGACAGCGGCTGCGTTCACGCGTGCTTGCACCCATGGTATGTGGTGGGTGCCGTCATTGGCGTCAATGATACGCGGTTCGTTCAGATAAGCGGGCGGAGATATTTTCGACAGAATCCACCCGTCCATAGAATTCTCCGACCCATATTTTGCCTAGAACTGGCTGAGCAACAACCTCCGACCTTAATGCGATAAGCGAAAAGCCGACGGGCAATGTCAGCGAAAATATTTGGACAATTTTGCCGGAACCGGCTCCCAAGCGGTATGAGAAGACTATATGCGCCAAGAGCAATGCTGGTTACTAGAACTCCAATCCAAATTGATGTGCCGCCAGATTGCCAAATGGCGATACCGAATCGGATGCCTACTGGCAGCCAGAGCGGTAATTGATCGCGTTCGCGGTCAAGCCAGTTCTCGACGGCTTGGAATAGCGTCAAATTCTCATTTAAATTCACAGATTCAAGTGTATTCAATTTGAGATAATTGACGCTATACCATATGCTTAGCATCCAATAGACAAACCGCAAATCCCTGTGTTCTCGAATGCTATTGTTTGCCTTGACGCCCGCGAAATTTGCTAGCATTGGGCTAAGCAGTAACGAAGCCGGTTTCTCCCCAAGCAAAATTGGCATTTGCAAGTCCTTATCTGTTCGTAACAGTTGTTTTCTTGCTTCCAATGTCGAACGAGAAAACAGGGCCATGCATGAGCGGCCTGTTTATAATGTTAGCAAGATATGGAGTTTGAAAATGGCCGATAACAACGCAACGCTCACTGTTGGCGAAACCAGCTATGACTTGCCCATCATGAAGGGCACCGACGGTCCTGACGTGATTGATATACGCAAGCTGTATGCTGCGTCGGACCATTTCACTTTCGACCCCGGCTTTACCTCGACCGCAAGCTGTGAGTCTGCACTGACGTTCATTGACGGCGACCAAGGTATTTTGCTGCACCGCGGATATTCGATTGAAGAGCTCTCGGAACAATCAAGCTTCATGGAAGTATCTTACCTTTTGTTAAATAGTGAGCTTCCGTCCAAGGCCGAGCTAGAGCATTTTAGCTATACTATATCGCGCCACACCATGCTGCATGAACAGCTTGCGACCTTTTACCGTGGCTTTCGACGCGATGCCCACCCAATGGCCATCATGTGCGGTATAGTTGGTGCGCTTTCTGCATTTTACCATGATTCGACTGACATTAGCGATCCAACACACCGGATGGTTTCCAGCCATCGCTTGATTGCCAAAATGCCGACAATTGCGGCAATGGCGTATAAATATTCGGTCGGCCAACCCTTTGTCTATCCGGACAACTGCCTATCCTACACCGGCAACTTCCTGCGTATGACCTTTAGCCTTCCAGCTGAGGAATATGTTGTAAATCCAGTCATCGAACGCGCCTTGGACCGGATTTTTATTCTTCATGCAGACCATGAACAAAACGCATCTACATCGACCGTGCGGCTGGCCGGATCGTCCGGTGCGAACCCATTTGCGTGTATAGCAGCGGGTATCGCATGTCTTTGGGGTCCTGCACATGGCGGTGCCAACGAAGCTGCATTAAACATGCTGCGTGAAATTGGCACGCCAGACCGCATTCCGCATTATATTGAACGGGCAAAGGACAAGAATGACCCGTTCCGCCTAATGGGCTTTGGTCACCGTGTTTACAAAAACTATGACCCGCGCGCTTCGGTCATGCAAAAAACGGTCCGCGAGGTGCTAACCGAACTCAACATTAGCGACCCGATTTTTGACGTTGCAATGCAACTTGAAGAAATGGCCCTAAATGACCCATATTTCATTGAGAAAAAGCTATTCCCGAATGTAGATTTCTATTCGGGCATAATTTTGTCGGCTATCGGTTTCCCCACCGAAATGTTCACTGTCTTGTTCGCCCTGTCGCGGACGGTTGGTTGGGTTGCCCAATGGAATGAAATGATTTCAGATCCAGCCCAGAAAATAGGTCGTCCGCGCCAACTATACACGGGACCAAATTACAGGGCCTATCTCGGCCTAAACGCCCGCTAATAGCTCGTTGAAGGTGGAGTGTGTTTATAGCATTCCGCCTTTTCACCTCTCTAAAGTCGTTTCCTGTGGCACTACGTTAATGTGTTTCCACTTGCCGACAAAGACGTGGCTTTTTGGCGCACAGAGGCCAGATAGCGTTCGAACCAAAGCTAGAGCGATTTTAGGTTCACTCTGCCTTAGGTTTCCTTAGCCTTTTTGCCTATGATGTCATTGCGCAGGCTGACGAAGATGAGCACAGTAAGTTGCAGTACCATAATCCACTCCAAAGCCTGAATTAGCCCAAGTAGAGCAGACCCGCTTGCTGCAAAGATAGTGAGTGCCGCAGGCGAATGTAGCAATTGCTTCGCCCCCTTTGGTAACGCCATTTTCTGCGTAAGATATGCAAGAGACGAAACCGCAAAAGCGGCAAACAAGCCATCATCGCGATATGAGGATTGCATATAGACTGCGCTAACCATAGCCAAAATGATCAGTGCCCATGTTATTACGGATACGCTTTGGATGTGACTCTGGTCATCAACGTCATCTGTAACCGCCAGGCGAAGGGAATTGGCTGCGATAGCTACAAATGCCGCAATGCAAGCCGCAGTTGCAAAATTGCTAAAGCCCAAGGCCAACACAACTAGTGCAAGAATTGGGCTTGCGAACTTTGTAATAGTGACGGCAACAGGGTTTTGCCAAATTACTGGGACTATGCGCGCCAGCACGGGCCCAAATAACTGAGATTCTACAAAACCAGATCGGCTTGCCACACGCCGCCGTAATATTTGGCGGTTAAGCTCGGAAAAATCTTGCGGCCCCGTCAGAACGGTCAGTGTCCCATTAGCGATGTGCTGCTGGGACACAGGACGCATCGGAATTTGGGCCAATACTGACTGACGCAGTAACGAGGAGATGATGCTCCAATCATCAGGCACATCTCTTAGCGTCGCGATAGTATCTTGTCCCACCACAGACACACCCGCCCACCGCGTGTTCAAGTCAATCCGTTCAAAAGCAGTATTTTCATCACGACTATCAACCGTAGCGACGAAATTCTCGGTTGCTTTCGTGAGCGTTTCAATCAGCCCGAATTGAACATATAATTGTGAGGATTGAACCCAAATGCGGTCGCTAGCTTCGACAAAGCTTTGAATATCTGCGCCAGTTCGAACAAAAACAACTACTAAACCTTTCATACGACAACGATCCGCTAGAGCAGTAAGAGATCCACCGTAATTCTCCACCTCGATAAGGAACTTCGAAATTCCTGCTCGCGCCAGAGTGGTTATCTGATGCTCTATTAGCGATCCGCCAGCAAGATCCTGACGCGCTGTACCCGGCAAGAACTCATTCCCACCATTACCTTCGCCGGTAACAGACAACAAAGCGATCGTGGGAATATTTTGAGAACGAGCTGGCGCCATTGCCCAGATATGAATGTTGTTACGATTTTGCCAATAGAAATCTGCCGCCGTGTTACCCTCAATTAAGCACTTAAGCGCTCAACATATTGAATGTTATTGTAAATCAGTCTTGAGAGTAATTTTATCTGGGGCTTTGCGCTAGCCACAGAAGAAACGCACAGTTGCCCCGTGAGCGTTACATAGATGCCCATCACTGCCTTTAATGCTACTTCAAATCCGCCAAGATTTAGAAACGTTTGATTAACCTAATCCAAAACCGTTAAGTTTGCATTTCTCTACGGAAATAATGTGCTAAGTAACCTGCCATGACTATGCGCTCAAAAATTGTCGGCCTAAGCCGCGACATCACTGAAACCGAACAAAATGCCTCTGCGCCCGCGGCAGGTGAAGTTGAGGTAACTTCTGACGAAAGTTATGATGTGGGCTTAGAAGAGTACACGGAAGAAAGCACATATCGGTCTGGCATCTTGGGCTATATTGCTCCTGTTTTGCTGCTCTTTGCCTTTTCGACATGGACGGCATTTTTTGCGCTGACATATTGGCCTGAAATAAAGGTAGGATTGGCCAACGACCGGATAATCGCATTGGTCACAACCTGGTCCGTACCGACCCTGCTAATTACAGTCTTATGGCTCCTGGCTATGCGGAACAGTAGCCGCGAAGCTAACCGCTTTGGTAAGGTCGCAAGCCGATTACGGATGGAGAGCGGCGCGCTCGCGGCGCGAATTCGCGCAGTTAATGGAGAAATCTCGCTTGCCCGCGAATTTTTGTCACAAAACGCACGGGAACTCGAAAACGTTGGACGGCAGTCTTCGCAAAAGCTCATAGAATCGGCGCAAATGCTTTCTGCTGCTCTTGCTGATAGCGATGAAAAGGCCAAAAAACTTGAAGCCGTCAGCCAGGCGGCGATCACGAATTTGGAGCATCTTCGCAAACATTTACCCGTGGTGACTAGCGCCGCCAAAGACGTTACAAATCAAATTGGAAGCGCAGGCAATAATGCGCAAGTCCAAATCCAATCTCTAATTGCGTCCCTTGAGCGGGTCAGTGATGCTGGCAAATCCGTCAACGCGTACATCGACAATGTAGAAACGCGCGCAGATGATCTGTCGGTTAGGCTAGAGCAATCATTAAGCGGCAGCGCCAAACTTCTTGATGATAAGAGCGCCGAAGCGCTTGATAGAAGTGCAGAAATGGCGACGCTCATGGATAGCGCAGCGCAAGCGATCTTAAGCGGCATAGCGCAGGCCTCTGGCGACATCAATACGATTTTTGCAGGCAGCCAAGTGCAGATCCAATCCAGTCTTTCGGATCTTCGCGGCGCGCTTAGCGGAATAGAGGCTCAATCCCAGCAAGAAGAGGCGCGTGTCCGCGCTATAATTACGGCTATAACTGCGCACATCCAAACGAGCGCTGCGCAGATCGTCGAAGTAGACCAAGCTGCCACTGACCAAACCTCAAAACTGGCTTTCCTTGTGACAGCGCTGGGGGAAAGCACGCGCTCGGTCGGTTCGGCCTTGATGGACAATCAAGCA
Source organism: uncultured Sphingomonadales bacterium (assembly GCA_937881525.1). Taxonomy (GTDB): domain Bacteria; phylum Pseudomonadota; class Alphaproteobacteria; order Sphingomonadales; family Sphingomonadaceae; genus Sphingorhabdus_B. The sequence continues at coordinate 13,362 of CALGEE010000302.1, forward strand.
ATAGCGGCGGATATGATTACCCAGTCGGATAGATTGAACACTTTGCTTGGCGCCGCGAATGATGAGATTGGCCAGAACATTCCCGCGGCTATGGACAATCTCAACGTCCTCATGACCGAGAGTATATCGCAAGTCCAATCTGCACTATCGAAGGCGGAAACGTTAGATAGTTTAAGCGATGGGGTGCTCGAGAAGCTCGTAAAGATCGAGCAATCAATTGCTGCGCAACACGACGCCGTTGGCGCTTTGACCGCAGAAAGCGATGTCCATTTTGCGGCCCGCCATGAACAGGTTGATGCACTTGGCGCTGCGTTAAAGCAGACACATGCATTGTTGGAAGAAATGTCGGGAGAGGCGAATGACCGACTGGTGTCTTCCCTCTTACGTGTGCGTGAAACAACCCGTGCCGCCGCTGAAAGCAGCCGCAAAATCCTCGATGAAGAACTTGCACATATTGCCGACCAGTTGACCGAGCAAAATCGTGCGGCGCTTGCAAATGCGTTGGATGCGCAGGTGGCGTCTATGAATGAGGCCGTTCAAGAGGCAATTGCGCGTAATATTGAATTGTCGGAAGTCGCTTCATCATTAGCGGCAAGGCAGCTTGGCGAACTCGAGGAAATGACGATAAGTCTTGAGGGCCGAATCGCCGATACCAAAAACAATTTTGAATCTGTTCAAGAAGACAGCTTTGCGCGCCGCATGGTGGTGTTGACGGAATCATTGAATTCCACCGCAATCGACGTGACAAAGATATTGTCTAACGAAGTCACGGACTCCGCTTGGAACGCCTATCTGAAGGGTGACCGAGGTGTATTTACGCGCCGCGCGGTACGCTTGCTTGATACTAGCGAAGCCAAAATTATTGTAAGACATTATGGCGAAGACAGCGACTTCCGCGAACACGTTAACCGCTATATCCACGATTTCGAAGCAATCATGCGTCTGTTGCTAAGCACGCGCGACGGCAATGCCATCGGTGTGACGCTTCTATCGTCAGACATTGGCAAGCTGTATGTCGCGCTTGCTCAAGCCATTGAGCGCCTTCGCAGATAAGCCCTATTTGGGCCTATTAAACAACGCGTCAAAGCTATGGCGGTCAATCCAGCCATAAATGTAATTCAGATAGTATAGCCCGAATAACGCCGCCGACAGTAATGTGGTGCGCAGCAGTATAACGCGTGGCCGAAAATTGCCCGGCGCACCGCCTTCCTGCCCCGGAGTTTTTGGCAATCCTAACTCTTCGTGCGTGCGCACGCCGATGGGAAGGATCACAAATGCAGTCATGACCCAAAACAAAGCGTATATTGCTACAATCGAACTCCAGTTCATGCTGTCTCGACTATCATAACGTCAACAATAGGTTTTTTGCCTGTCCAGCTTACTGCAACGCGGCGCACGGCCAAGCGGACTGTTTCGCGTAACTTATCATAATCACCGCGATGATCTTTAACGGCCTTTGCCGCAGCCGTGCTGGATTCTTCAAGAAAATCCTCAAGATCGTCTTCAATTGGCACGCCATGCAAACGGATCTGGGGGCTACCCAGCATTCTGTCCTTAACATCCAATGCAAAGGCCACTGAAATCAGCCCATACCATGACAGGCGGCGGCGTTCATTCAATGTTGCGCCATCCGCGGCAATGATGGTGTCTCCATCCAGTATCAGACGTCCCGTGCGTTCCTTGCCGATGATTTTGGGTTCGCCAGGTGCCAAACGTACCACGTCGCCATTTG
>CALGEE010000303.1 GCA_937881525.1 uncultured Sphingomonadales bacterium
CGGTGTGCCCCGGATAAAGCTGCCATAGATGCGCACGAAAGTACGCAGCAGCCAGAACCGGCTGTTTCGCATCAGTAAAAGACCAGTGCCCACAAGGATACCGACACCGCAAGCGATCACGCCCACAAAGATCGTGTAAAGCGCGCCCCAGAAAAGGGGGCCCGCCTTTGGGATGATTTCGATGAACTGTAGGTCCATGGTTCAATGTCTCAAAATTGAAAAAGCGTTGGCCTGAACAGGTTTAATGCAAACGCTGTCCAGACCAACCAGTGACGCTTAAAGAGCGCCTTCGGGAAGGTAATCTTCGGGCAAGTCCATTTCAAAACCGAACCACTTCATTTGTAGCTCTTTCAGGGTGCCTTCCTGCTCAAGCTTCTCAAGGGCTGCGTTCACACGATCCCGCAGATCAGCACCATCTGGATGGGCAACCCACGCAAACAATGTGCCACTGCCGATGTTTGTCAGCTGGGCGAATGTATCGGGGCGCTGTTCCTGCATTGTGGCCAGCGAAAAGGACGGGATTGTGCCGATGTCAATCTGACCACCCACAAGGGCAAGGCGCATGTCGTCGGTTGATTTAAAGCCGCGAATGTCAGCAAAACCGGCCCCGCCATTGGCCTTAAGCTCAGCATCAGTCGCCTCAACTTCTTGTGCCTGAGAAGAGCCAAGCTCAACCCCGATGACCTTGCCATTCACGTCATCCAGGCTCGTCATGCTATCATCGCCGTGGCGCTTAACCAGCATAGTCTCCGCCACCGCCAAGGGCCGGGTGAAGGCGTATTTGCTCACACGGTCCTCTTTGATAGCCACAGAGGTCGCAACCAGATCATATTTGCCTGCCAGAACCCCTGCCAAAATGCCGTCCCAGGGCAGTTGAAGCTGCTCAAGCTCGACGCCCATGTCAGCGACAATCAAGTCGAGGATGTCTTTGCCGTAGCCAACCACTTTGCCATCTTTCAGGAATTCCATCGGGGGATAGGCGACCTCAGTCGCAACGGTGATCTTGCCACCGCTTGTCACCATGTCCAGAACCGATTGCGCCACCACAGGACCGCAGAGTGCAAAGGCTGTCGCACAAGCCAACAGGCCTTTTGTCATTCGACGTCTTTCTAGTTGTATCATTGTCGTCTCCCTAATGTTTGATTTTGTAGTGCAATTTCTTTAATCGTGCATCACAGGCGGGTGCCAAAACGCACAATAGTTCAAACATGATCGACGCCCCCACCCAGGCAGTGCCGCCCGAAGGGTCAAAGGGTGGAGAGACCTCAACAAGGTCCGCGCCAATCAGGTTCAACCCGGCCAGCGCGCGCACCATTTGCTGCGCTTGAAAGGTTGAGAAGCCACCAATTTCCGGCGTGCCTGTGCCCGGCGCATAGGCTGGGTCGATCCCGTCAATGTCAAAGCTTACGTAAGTCTCATTATCACCGACGATCTCGCGCGCTTCTTGCATAACGTCATCAACGCCACGCTCGAACAGTTCTTCGATTTCAACAATTCGAACGCCTTGATCCAAGGCCCAGTCGAAATCCGTCGTTTCATATTTGACGCCGCGAATACCAATCTGAATCGTGCGTTTGGGGTCTAAAAAACCCTGCTCAATCGCGCGCCGAAAGGGCGTGCCGTGGGTGTATTTGCTGTCGCCAAAATACGCATCGTTCATATCCGTGTGGGCATCAAAATGGATCATCCCGACGGGGCCATTCCGGCCAAGCGCGCGCAGGATCGGGAAAGACACCAGATGATCACCCCCCGCAGAGAGCGGCATTATGCCCTTGTCAGACAGTTGGTTGTAAAAGCCAGTGATCAGATCAAGGCTTTCCATGATATCCATCGGGTTAACGGGCGCGTCGCCCAGATCAGCGCAATTCGCCAGTTTAAACGGGTTCACCCCGCTGCGTGGATGCGTTGTGCGGATCATTGTGGACAGATCGCGCAACTGGCGCGGACCGTGACGCGGCCCTGGACGGTTTGAGGTGCCCCCATCAAACGGAACGCCCACAATCGCGATATCAGTCTTGTCTGCGTGCGGATTGTCCAACTCAAGATGTGGCAAGCGCATAAAGGTGGGCATCCCTGCAAATCGTGCCGTCTTTAGTCCTGGAATGGGCTGAAACGCCGCGTCTTTTGGCTGCATTCGCTATCTCCCTCACACTTGTTTGGGCAAAGGTTTACACAGGTGAAATATTTGTTAAACGTCGACATATAGGAATTCACTTTGATAGATTGCGACGTAATGCCTAATCCTTCTATTGCCGATTTAGACATCAAACTGCTGCGCGTTTTCTGTACGATTGTGGAATGCGGCGGGTTCTCGCAGGCGCAATCAGAGCTGAACCTGTCACGCTCAACGATCAGCACGCATATGGCCAATTTGGAAACCCGCCTTGGGTTCAAACTGTGCAGCCGAGGGCGTGCTGGATTTGCGTTAACGGCACGCGGGGGGGCAGTTTATGAAGCCTCGCGTTCCATGCTGTCCTCTATTGATGCCTATCACGGTCAAATCGGGCAGTTGAAAGAGAGCATCGTGGGTGAGGTTGCGATTGGCGTGGTCGACAACCTGATCACCAACAGGGAATGCCGGTTGCGCGACGCCATTCGGGAAGCCCTTGCAGCCTCCAAAGACTTGCGCATTGTGTTGCGGATTGGGCCCCCCGACCAGATCGAAGAACACCTTGTCAGGGGGCAGGTCCAAATGGCCATTTCGCCAGAATTTCCGGCCCGAAAAAACGTCTCGCAGATGCCGCTGTTCATTGAGAAACAACGATTGATCTGCGGTAAAGGGCATCCTCTATTCAGGGTCGAAGATGACGCAATGACACCTGAACTGATCGCGGAGCAAAATTTTGTTAGACGCGGCTTCGTTTCAGTCCTGACTCCCTATTCGGCGTTCTTCAACCGGCCAGCACTGGCCGTTTCGCACCAGATGGAAGGGCTTGCACATTTCATACTCAGCGGAAATTGTGTTGGTTTCTTGCCCGAGATTTACGCAAAATATTGGGTTGATCGCCAAGAAATGCGAGTCATTCGTCCGGATCATTTTTCCTTTGATGTGCCCATTTGCCTCTCTCGTCACGAAGGGCCACAGCATACGCTAGCAGCCTCCCATGTATATGACACACTCGTACAGGTCCACGGAGTAGAGGCGTGATCTACAAACTTCAAAGAACATTTCCTCAAAGCAGTCGATGAATATCTGAGGCTGAATGGTAACAATGATGTTGTCAGACAAAGTCTAACAGGTCTCAGAGCACCACGCCAGTTCATTCCAGCAGATCAAGTTCCTCAACGATGGCATCTAGCGTCTCGGCCCGCTGTTTAACGGCGACGGCATTCTTTCCAACATATGCTATCGCAAGCAGGCGCAACATCGACACAACAGACCCATGGGTGCTGTCAGACGAATGAGAACTCGCATCAGATTGCTGGTGCAGCCTGAACCTATGCGCTCAATAATTGGCGCCACTCAGTAAGAGCAGCGGCA
>CALGEE010000304.1 GCA_937881525.1 uncultured Sphingomonadales bacterium
CGGAATGCCGGTTGTCGCGCAGCAATATGCGGACGCCGGAGTTCAGGAATGCCAATTCGCGATACCGATGCTCAAGTTTATCGAAGTCAAATTCGAGCACGTTTTTGAAAGTATTGGTCGACGCCATGAAGGTCACGCGCGTTCCCTTTTTCGGCTTGCCATTGACCACAGGCGCATCACCCCGAACAACCAGAGGCCCCACGGCATCGCCATGCTCAAAGCGCATCCAATGCTCTTTGCCCTCACGCCAGATGGTCAGTTCCAGATATTCGGACAGCGCATTGACCACCGAAACGCCGACGCCGTGCAAGCCGCCGGACACCTTATAGGCGTTGTCGTCCGATGTGTTCTCAAACTTGCCGCCTGCGTGCAACTGGGTCATGATGACTTCTGCCGCCGAAACGCCTTCTTCCTTGTGCATGCCCGTCGGAATACCGCGGCCATTATCTTCTACAGACACCGAACCATCGGGGTTCAGTTCAATTAGCACCAGATCGCAATGTCCGGCCAATGCCTCATCGATAGCGTTATCAGAGACCTCAAACACCATATGATGAAGGCCGCTGCCGTCATCTGTATCGCCGATATACATTCCGGGCCGTTTACGAACCGCGTCGAGACCCTTCAGAACCTTGATACTGTCGGCACCATATTCGTTCTGGTTGGGGTTTTCTGCACTGTCTGCAGTGGGGTTATATTGCGGGTTTTCCGGTGTTTCTTCAGTCATGCCTTGACCATAGGCCGGAACCCTGAAAACCCCAAGGGAAAGCGCCTGAAAATCAGCTTTTTTCCACAATCTTTTGTGGGCAGGGAAAGGTTCATTTGGCGGTCGAGAACTGCGGGAGAAAAATAGACAATGAAACTTTTGAATATCACGCTAAATCATCAAGTAGGTCAGTGAAGGAGCGACGCGAGTTTATATGCATATCGAGACTGAACTGGAAAAATCCTTTGGTGATTTCGGCGCGCTAATCGGCGCTTGGGGCGCGGAAAAGGCTACTGAGCCCGCGCTTGCCGACAGCCTAACCCAACTGACTTGGCGCGAAGTTGCGCAGTTGACGGCGCGCATTGCCGCACAGCTTCAGCGCGATGATCTCCAGCCGGGGCAAGCCGTTGCGATATTGGGGACCAGCAATATTCAATATGCATTGGTATATCTCGCGGCAATTCGGGCTGGGGGCTGCGCTGCGCCCTTGACCACGTCTGCAGCGCCAGCACAGCTGGCGGCGATGCTGAAGGACTCCGGGGCAATGCATTTGTTCGTGGATGCGGCCAAGCTGGCTGACCTCGAAGGCGTCGCATTGGGCGATGTCAAAATCATTATGATAGGCAACGCCGTGGGCGATCATCCGGCGCTGACCGATTGGATGGCACAGGAGGGCGCTGCGTTCGCAGCCGTGACGCCTGCCGCGACCGACCCTTTCAACATTATCTATTCCAGCGGAACCACCGGAACGCCAAAGGGCATCATTCACTCGCACGGCATGCGCTGGCACCAAATGGCGGGTGGGTTCAAATCCATCTACAACCGCGACACGCGGTCGTTGGTGTCTACGCCCTTATATTCGAACACAACGCTTGCTGTGTTCCTGCCGACAATTTGCCATGGCGGTTTTGCGAGGATTATGGAGAAGTTTGATGCCTTGGCCTATCTTGGCCATGCGCAGACGGATAAGACCACGCACACCATGCTTGTGCCTGTGCAATATCAAAGGCTTTTGGCGCATGCCGATTTCGGCAATTATGATTTAAGCAGCTTCATAGTAAAATTCTGCACCAGCGCGCCCTTTACCGCGGAGTTGAAGGCAGATGTGCTAAAGCGTTGGCCAGGCGGGCTTGTCGAAATTTACGGTATGACTGAGGGCGGCGTAGTCTGCATGTTGCAGGCCCATCACCACCCGCACAAGCTGCACACCGTTGGACAGCCAGTTACGGGCCATGAACTCATTGTATTGGATGAAGACGACAACCGCCTGCCAGCCGGCTCCAAGGGCGTTTTGACCGGCCGTTCGCCTACCATGATGTCTGGTTACAAAAACCAGCCAGAAAAGACCCGCGAGATGGAATGGCGCGACGCAGATGGCAGTGTCTGGTTGAAGACCGGCGATATCGGAATAGTCGACGAAGATGGCTTCGTTTCTATTGTCGGTCGCGCAAAGGATATGATCATTTCCGGCGGGTTTAACATCTACCCCAAGGACCTTGAAGAATTGTTGGAACAGCAACCCGAGGTGGCCGAAGCCGCTGTCGTTGGCATGCCATCAGAAGCATGGGGGGAAACACCCGTTGGGTTTGTGCGATTGCGCAATGAATCGTCCTCGCCTGAGGCTGTATTGGAGAGGGTTAATAAGCAACTTGGCAAGACTCAGCGGATTTCTGTCCTCTACCCAATCAACGAAATGCCGCGCAGCCATATCGGCAAATTGTTGAAGACAGACTTGCGTGTCTTGGCCGCCGCAAAACTAAATGGACGGTAAATTTGGGCCTGATTTGGCTTCCGTCATCTCCGTTTTGCAAACGGCGCTGACGCCAGCGTTTTTGCTAGTTGCTGTTGGCAGCCTGCTTAACGTGCTCACTGGCAGATTGGCTCGGATTGTGGATCGTTCACGCGATCTGCAGCGCCAATATGCCGACACTGACGGCCCTGCGCATGAACGCGTGGTGCGCGAATTGCGGATCACCAAAAAGCGCATGCGCGTGGTTGGATCTTCGATATTGCTCGCAGTTCTGTCGGCGATTTCGGTCTGTGCAGAGATTGCTGTGCTTTTTCTGATGGGGCTAACCCAATTTTCTGCCGCTTGGGTGGCCGTTGCCGTATTCATGCTCGCGCTGGCGCTTTTGTCGGCTTGCTTGGTTCAATTCGTCCGTGAAATCCGGCTTGCGACATATGCCATTTATGTACCGGAGGAATATCTCGAGTTACCACTGGCTCCCAAACCAGCCGACCGTAAGTGGACTAAGTCCGTTTGACGATAAATGTCGCTAACACCTAAATGGGTTTAGCCGGCTTTCTTGCCAATTTTATGCACCCGTGCGACCACTTCGTCACGAATAGAAGGGGTAACAAATTTCCCGATTTCACCGCCGTAAATCGCAATTTCCTTCACCAACCGCGATGCAATGGGCTGAAGCGATACATCCGCCATTAAAAACAGCGTCTCGACGCGGTCATTCAGTTGCCGGTTCATTCCCGTGAGTTGATATTCATATTCGAAGTCCGTTACCCCGCGAATACCGCGAATGACGGTGCTTGCACCGTGCGCCTCGGCAAAATCCATTAGCAACGAGTTGAACCCGACAACCCGAATATGGGCAGAACCAATGCTCGCGACCTCACATTCGACCATCGCAATCCGCTCATCGTCGGAAAACATGGGCGATTTGGCGGCGTTCGTTGTCACGCCAATGATAAGCTCATCAACTAACTTCGCGCCGCGCCGGATAATGTCCATATGCCCCAAAGTAATCGGGTCAAAAGTGCCGGGGTAAACGCCAATCCGGTGAGTCATTTAACGATCCCTTTCGGTGATATAGTATGCGATAGCGCGCAATAAATTGGCTTCGCTGCCATAGCAGGATAAATGTTCATTGGCCTTAGCGACGAGCACTTCTGCTTGCTGTTTCGCGCGCTCCAGGCCCATCAACGATACAAACGTCCCTTTGCCCGCATCCGCGTCTTTTTGAAGGGCTTTTCCGGCGAGTTTAGGATCGCCTTCGACATCCAAGATGTCATCGGCAATCTGGAAAGCGAGACCAATGTCACGCGCATAGCCCCGCAAATGTGTTCGGCCCTCTGGTGGGATATGCCCTAAAATCGCGCCCATCTCTACACTGGCCGCAATCAGCGCGCCTGTTTTAAGGGCTTGCAGGCGCATGACGGTCTGCAGGTCGAAAGTGGCGTTTTCCGCCTCAATATCCATCATCTGGCCGCCCGCCATCCCTTCGGGGCCGCTGGCCAGTGCAAGCGTCGATACCAGTTCGCCGCGAACAAATGGGTCGGGATGCGTCTGCGGGCTTGCCAATATTTCGAACGCCAAAGCATGGAGGGAGTCGCCAGCCAGAACAGCTGTGGCGTCATCAAACGCGCGGTGGACCGTTGGCTTGCCGCGCCGCATGTCGTCGTCATCCATGCAAGGCAAGTCGTCATGCACGAGAGAGTATACATGGATGGCCTCAACAGCCGTTCCAACGCGCACTGCGACCGCACGATTAACATGAAACAAAGCAGCCGTCGCGGTGACCAGCAACGGGCGAAGCCGCTTGCCTCCGCCTATCGCCGCGTGTCGCATGGCGGCATATAGGCGGTCCCGCGCGTCACCTGGCAATTTGAGAAGGGCGTCGAATTCTTGGTCTATGTCTGCCGCAATTTGCGTCAGCGAGTCGTGCAATAAAGAAGGGGTCGAAGCATGGGACATAACGCTCATCCCGCGTCAAAAGGCGCAGTGCCTGTGGGTGATCCATCAGGTCCAAGAGCAATTGCTTCAATACGCGCCTTCGCGGTATCGAGCCGCTGTTGGCACAAAGCACGCAACGCATTCCCGCGTTCGTACAAAGCGATGGATTCATCCAGCGGCGCTTCGCCGCTTTCCAGCTTATGCACTATGTCTTCGAGCGCCCGCAGCGCTTGTTCGAAATTCATGTCTGCTACGTCTTGGGTCATCACACTGCAATGCCGCCCGTCGCCAGTTGGGTCAAGTGCTTCGCTCTATCGAACTGTGAGTCTCTTTGCTCTTAAACTGCTTCACAACGATGGCTTCCCCGCCGAGACGGCATCTGCCGGCCCCTTTTTATACGCCGGACTTGAGCAGCCAATCGTGGAAAATCTTTACGGCGCGTTGTTTAAGGGCCCGGGGACGGCATACGAAATAATAGCTATAAGGGCTCTCAACTTCCGCACTGAACAGGCGCGTCAGGCGCGGGTCACGGGCATCCGAAAAATGGCTCCCGTGCATGATAGCAACGCCAAGACCGTTCGCTGCTGCTTCAAGCATAAGCGCGCCACTATCTAGGCTATCTACGGCTGCGGGCTTCAACTTGGGCACGCCCATTGCCTGCCGCCAGGCATCAAAAATCATCGGCATATCGCTATGAACCATGACTGTGTATTTGGCGAGATCTTCGGGTTTTTCGACTTTATGCTCCTTGGCCCATACCTCGGAAGCGATAGCGTAGACCAGATTACGGTCAAGCCGGACGCTGTACAATTTGGGATCGACTTCAGCCGCAATGATAATGGCCGCGTCAACGACATCGCCGAGTAAGTTTTCGGCATGCCCAGATGTGTCGACATCAATATGCAGCTTAGGAAACGCCTTGCGCAACTCGGGTAAGCGCGGGATCAGTCGCTGCGACCCAAACAGAGGTAAAAGGCCAAGGCGTAGGCGGTATTCGCCGCCGCGACCCGCCAGTTCGTCGACAGCCTCGGCCATCGCGTCCATTGCGGGTTCTACGGCTGCGAGCAGGGCCTCACCGTCGGCATTGATGACCATCGCTTGTGCGCGGCGGTCAAACAGTGATTTGCCAACGAAGTCTTCAAGTGCCTTTATTCGGCGGCTTAAAGCAGGTGGAGACAAAGCCAGTTCACTTGCGGCTGCCTTTGCTGATCCAAGTTTCGCAACACGCAAAAAGGCTTCGAGCGAACGTAAGGGCGGCAATCTGCGCATTATCATCTCCTCATTTTGTCGCACTGCAACAAAAAATTTCTGATTTCGCTATCGTGTAAATACCGCGAAATTCAGTCTAAACTTATAAATTGTAGTTGCATCATTTGCAACAGACATTGCACTGTTCGCACTTGCACAATAAATAAAATGTCGCCATACCGAATGAGCCTTTTAGGCATCCTCTCCTAAAAACTTTTTCAGGGTCGACTTCGGTC
>CALGEE010000305.1 GCA_937881525.1 uncultured Sphingomonadales bacterium
GCTGTTGGCGATGCGATGTTGTGTTTCATGCAGCAATCGCTGCTTTTCACGCACCAGATCATCCCGCACTTTGTCCGCTAGTCGCTGCGATGTAACGTCGGTAATGGCCAGAACGACGCGGACGCTTTCAGCTTCGAAATAATCAAGCGTATGCGCGTTAATCAACAGGCGAAGTGTATCCTTGCCGGGACGCATCAGGTCCATTTGGTATAGATCAATAGCTGCGTTGCCAGCAATAGTGGCGCGCAGGAGCGAATCCAGTTGACGTACTTTCCAGTCGCCTTCGCCTATATCGGCAAGTTTTTTGCCGGTCACTAAAGCGCAATTGACATCAAATGCACGGCAAAAAGAGTTGCTCGCAGCAATGACTGTCAAATTCTCATTCAAAAGCAGAAGCGGCGAAAAAGACGAAAATATCAACGCAATCGACATATTGTCTGCGTGTTCAGGTAGGCGGGTCAGTAGTTTTTCCACTGCTTATGGCCGAAGTAAACTGAAGACTCGCGGCACGAGAGCCATACCCAGGCGCAATTTCTTCATCCCACCTATTCAGAATGTAAACGGTGCATCAATTCGGAGGCGCGCTCGTTTTGATACCGGCACATCCCAAATCAGCTGCACTGCACGCCTCATCCGCGCTCCCCTTGGCCGCTGCCATCAATAACGAGCGCCTCCTCACCATCGCGGATCATCACCATGCTGCCTTGGGCAAGGCTCGCCGCGATTGGTGCGTCAAATCGTTCCATGGGTTTGAGCCCAAGCAACAGCCCGCGCAGCACGCGCGCCGTCATGCCATGGCAAATGATCAGCATATCTTGGTCAAAGGATAAGCTGCCGAGCCAATGTGACAACCGCTGCGCCACTTCTCCATAGTATTCGCCGCCATCAGGACGAACGGAAAACAACTTATGCTCCATATCGACGATTGGGCCGATTTCGGCAGAAATGTCGGAATAGGTCCGGCCTGACCAGTGCCCAACGTCGATTTCCAGCAAGCGGTCATCGCGATGGGTCTGGTGCCAATCCGCATCAATCTCTTCCGCAATTAGCGCGAGCGTTTGCAGTGCCCGTCCAGCGGTTGAGGACCAAAGCTGTGGTCTAGCATCGGCCCCAAGATAATACGACAGCGCGCGGCCCATTTCACGCGCTTGCACACAGCCCTCCCACGTCAGCGGCGTATGCAATTCTGCCTGCCCCTGCATCCGTGCAACTTTGTTAAACACAGTCTCCCCATGCCGCGCGATGAAAAGCCGTCTATTGTTTGTTGAAATGCCCATATTGCCCTTATTCCACAGGATATTGTTGGAGGCAAAAGCTATCGGCTTGCCCTAATGTTCAAAGCGGTTATGTACGATTCAGTGTAGTTATAGGGTTTTTCGGCTGGTTCGCGGACCACCCGGCCCGACAAGGGGAATTTGAATGAGAGCCACGATCGAACGCGCGACCCTGCTGAAATGCCTGAGCCACGTCCAATCTGTTGTGGAGCGGCGCAACACCATACCCATATTGTCCAACGTTCTGATCGAAGCCAGCGAAGGCGGCAAGATCAAGGTGACCGCGACAGACCTTGATTTGCAGGTTGTAGAAACCTTTGCAGCCGATGTCGAAACGCCAGGCGCGACAACCGTGTCCGCGCACACCTTGTTTGAAATCGCGCGCAAATTGCCCGATGGCTCGCAAGTGCAGCTGCATGCTGCCGATGGCCGCATGGCTGTCAACGCCGGCCGTGCCCGCTTCTCGCTTGCAACACTGCCGCGCGACGATTTCCCGACTATTGCCGAAGGCGAACTGCCCACATCGTTCGAAATTCCTGCCAGCTCGCTGATCCAGATCATCGACAAGACGCGCTTTGCGATTTCGACTGAGGAAACGCGTTATTATCTTAACGGTATTTTCCTGCACGTCACAGATGACGCAGAACCCGTTCTAAAAGCGGCGGCAACCGACGGGCACCGTCTGGCCCGCGTAACCTTGCCGCGCCCTGCCGGTGCGGAAAATATGCCCGACATCATTGTGCCGCGCAAATGCGTTGCCGAAGTCCGCAAGCTGCTTGATGAAAGCGGCGGCAATGTGATTCAGATCGATTTGTCGGCAAGCAAAATTCGCTTCACGTTTGATAGTGTGATCCTGACGTCAAAGCTGATTGATGGCACTTTCCCAGACTATAGCCGTGTCATTCCAACTGCGAATGAGAAGCTGCTGCGCATCGATCCCAAGGCATTCAGCCAAGGCGTTGACCGCGTTGCGACCATCGCCACCGAAAAAACCCGCGCCGTCAAAATGGCACTCGACAAGGACAAAATCACCTTGTCCGTCACCAGCCCCGAAAACGGCACTGCGGCGGAAGAAGTGTCAGGCCAATATAGCAGCGATAGCTTCGAAATCGGCTTTAACGCCCGTTATCTGATGGACATACTGGGCGAAATCGAAGGCGAAATCGTCGAACTGCATTTGGCCGATGCCAGCGCGCCGACCTTGATCCGTGAGAATGACAAGTCAGCGGCGCTCTATGTCCTAATGCCGATGCGGGTTTGATCTAAACTAGTCCGATAAAAGTAAGGCCCTAAAATCTTTTCAAGGCCTTACCATCAATACGACGCAGATTGAGAAAATCTGCGCGTTGCGTCCCTACTCCGCCGCCTCGGCCATCAGCACATTCTGCGGGCCGCGCACTACGATGCCCGGCAACGCGCCTGTCATCTTGCCTTCACGGAAGGTCACCACACCCGATTTTATCGTCGCGACATAGCCGTCAGCCTTTTGCAGTAAACGCTTGCCACCGGCGGGCAGGTCGAACGCCAGCCATGGCTTCGACAATTTCAAGGCGTCAAAATCAATGACGTTGATATCCGCGAGTTAGCCCGGCTTCAGCACGCCGCGATCATTCAATCCATAAAGCCGCGCGGTGTCGTGGCATTGCCGTTTGACGGCCATCTCGAGCGGTATTGTTCCAGCTTTACGGTCGCGCGCCCAATAACTGAGCAGGAATGTCGGTGACGCCGCGTCGCAAATTGTGCCGCAATGTGCGCCACCGTCGGACAGCGATGCGACAATATCGTCACGCTGGAGAAGTTCTTTGGTGAAGCCCAAATTGCCATCCATATAATTCAATGTCGGCAGGTAAATCATGCCGTTCCCGTCGTTGGCCATCAACTGGTCATAGGCATATTCGGCGCTTTCTTTGCCTGCAGCCTGTGCAAAGCCAAAGATGCTTTCTTCGCGTGTGGGTTCATAACTAAAACCATCGCCCAGCGGGAATTGCATGGCCCAAGCGGCGGTCACCAGCATGAAGAATGGGGCCATATCAACCGACGGCGGCGGCAAATTGTCCTCCGCCAGCATCGCAGCCTTGAACGCCGGGTCTGACAGGTTTGCCTTCTGTTCATCCCATGATAGTCCTGCGATTTTTTGCCAGCTTGGCTTGCGCATGAATGGTTGCACCGTGCCGCGCCAGTTCATGATGACGCCGATACCGCGCAGGCCAATCGCCGCGACCAGATTGGCACCATTGTCATTGGCGTTGCACATCCCTGCCATTTGCTCGGTCCACGGCATTTGCTTGATGGGCGATTGCAACATGGTGAAGGCGATGGGCAGCCCTCTCTCGCGCCTTAACCGACCCATCCAGCCGAACTCGTCCCATTCTTCCAAGAAATCGGTGGTTAGCTCAAACACCCCGTGCCCGACCTTACCCATGGCGCGGCCAATACCAACCAGTTCGGGTTCGGTCGCCGTGGTCCCGGGGACAAGTTCGCCATCAATCGATTTATGCAACACCGTGCGTGAGGTTGAAAAACCCAAAGCCCCTGCGCGCAAGCCTTCCTCCACCAGCCGCGCCATTTCGGCGATGTCTGCTTCGGTTGGCTCCTCATTATCCGCTCCGCGCTGTCCCATGACAAATGCACGCAACGCGCCGTGCGGAACTTGCGTGCCAATATCGATGGTGCGCGAGCGGCGCTCAAGCGCATCCAGATACTCAGGGAAGGTCTCCCAATCCCATTTCATCCCCTCGGCCAATGCGGGTGCCGGGGATATCCTCAACACCCTCCATCAGGCCGATGAGCCAGTCATGCTTGTCTTTCTTTGCCGGCGCAAAGCCAACGCCGCAATTGCCCATGACGACCGTAGTGACGCCATGCCAGCTCGACGGATTCATCTCGCTGTCCCAAGTCGCTTGGCCATCATAGTGGGTGTGTATGTCGACAAAGCCGGGTGCAACGATCTTGCCTGTTGCATCAATCTCTTCGCGGCCTTGCGCGCTGATATGTCCAACCGCCGTAATTATACCGCCGTCCACTGCAACATCAGCAACAAAGCGCGCCGCGCCTGTGCCATCAACCACGGTTCCACCCCGAATAACAAGATCATGCATGCCGACTCTCCTGTGTTTTCGCACTGAAGGTATCAGGTTTAATTAGGCAATTAAACCTCTGCGTCTCACAAAAAAACGCCCTGATCTAGTCCGGTCAAGATGCTATGCGTTGAAAATCAGTCGCAGCCAGCCGCTTTTATTTTCCGCGTTGCGCCAACAACCGCAGGCGAAGAGCGTTCAGCTTGATAAAGCCTGCTGCATCCTTCTGGTCATATGCGCCGGCATCGTCTTCAAAGGTCACGACCTTTTCGCTGTACAGGCTATTCGGCGACTTACGGCCAACCACGCTCGCGAGGCCCTTGTAGAGCTTCAGTCGCACAGTTCCTGAGACATGTTCCTGACTATGGTCGATGGCTGCCTGCAACATCTCGCGCTCCGGCGAGAACCAGAAGCCATTGTAAATGAGCTCGGCATATTTCGGCATCAGCTCGTCTTTCAGATGCGCCGCGCCACGATCCAGCGTGATACTTTCAATGCCGCGATGGGCACGGGCGTAGATTTCGCCACCCGGCGTTTCATACATGCCGCGCGATTTCATACCAACGAAACGGTTCTCGACCAGATCAAGACGGCCAATGCCGTGCGCGCGGCCAAGGTCATTAAGCGCTGCCAGCAATGTTGCTGGCGACATGGCTTCGCCGTTCAGGGCAACGCCGTCACCCTTTTCAAAATCGATGGTGATATAGTCAGGCGTATCGGGCGCATCCTCTGGATTGACGGTGCGCGAATAGACATAATCAGGCGTTTCATCCCATGGGTCTTCAAGCACCTTGCCCTCGGACGATGTGTGCAAAAGATTCGCGTCAGTCGAAAACGGGCTTTCGCCGCGTTTGTCCTTTGGCACGGGGATCTGATGCTGTTCGGCCCATTCAATCAAACGCGTGCGGCTCGTGAGATCCCATTCACGCC
>CALGEE010000306.1 GCA_937881525.1 uncultured Sphingomonadales bacterium
CGGCGGAGAGCTTGGCACGCGCACCGAGACGAAGAACGTCAACTCGATCCGCTTCATGATGCAGGCGATTGAGTATGAGGCGCAGCGTCAGGTCGACCTCATTGAAAGCGGCGGCGCTGTTGTGCAGGAAACACGGCTATTTGATGCCAACAAGATGGAAACGCGTTCAATGCGCTCGAAAGAGGACGCGCATGATTATCGGTATTTCCCTGACCCCGATTTGTTGCCGGTGGAATTGGACGACGCGTTTCTGGAGGAATGTCGTGCGTCCTTGCCTGAGCTTCCAGATGCCAAGCGCGCGCGCTACGAGTCATTGGGCCTGACGGCCTATAATGCTGCCGTTCTGACCGCAGAGGCGGAGACGGCATTCTGGTTCGAAGACTTGTTGGCCGAGGGCACGGACGCAAAACAGGGATCCAACTGGCTGATGTCCGAATTGTTCGGTGCGCTTAACAAGTTGGGCAAGACCCTGGATGAAAGTCCGGTCAATCCCAAGCAAGCTGCCGAATTGCTCGGCCTCGTTTCCGATGGCACGATCAGCGGTAGCATCGCTAAGCAGGTCTTTGAAATCATGCTGCAGAGAGGGCAGGCGGCATCGGCAATTGTCGAGGAAAAGGGCCTGAAGCAAACCAGCGATACCGGCGCGATTGAGGCAGAAATCGCTAAAATCATGGCTGCGAATGAAGACAAAGTGACCGAATACCGATCGGGCAAAGACAAGTTGTTCGGCTTCTTCGTGGGGCAAACAATGAAGGCAATGCAGGGCAAGGCCAATCCGCAGATCATCAACGATCTTTTGAAAAAGACGCTTGGTTGACACGGGCAGGAGGCGACAGCTTTGCATTTGCCGCTTCTCCCCTTGCCCCGCCGCGGCTTTCCCGTTAGGGGCTCTCGTCGTTTGTGAAACGGCAGCTTTTCGTAAGCGGGCGTGGCGGAATTGGTAGACGCACCAGATTTAGGTTCTGGCATCGCAAGGTGTGGGGGTTCGAGTCCCTTCGCCCGCACCACGAAAAAGGGACGTTCCCGGCTGTCGTTGAACCCGAAAGCCATTTAACAGTTTTTGGCAGGCCAGAGGGCCTGCCGTAGATAGAGAAGAAAACATGCAGACCGTCGAGACACAGAATGAAGGCCTGAAGCGCGCTTATCGCATGACGATTTCCGCAAAGGACGTTGAATCCCGCATTGATGCCGAGGTGAAGAAAATTGCACCTCAAGTGCGTATGCCCGGTTTCCGTGCAGGCAAGGTTCCTGCCAATCTGGTTAAGAAGATGCACAAGGATTCCTTGCTTCAGGACGCGCTCAACAGCTCAATTCAGGAAGGCGTCCAAAAAGCGATTTCTGACAACAAGTTGCGTCCAGCGACTCAGCCGCACGTCCACCTTGGTGTAGATTATGCCCCGGGCAAAGATGCGGTTGTCGACTTCCATATGGAAATCCTGCCTGCGATTGCAGCGCCATCCATCGATAACATCACGCTTGATCGCCTGATTGTTGATGTCAGCGTTGCGCAGGTTGACGAATCGATCCTGAAGCTTGCCCAAGGCCAAAAGAGCTTTGAAGCAGCCGATAAGAAATATGCCGCCAAAATTGGCGACAGTGTCGTTATCGATTTTGAAGGCAAGGTTGACGGTGTGCCTTTTGAAGGCGGCAAGGGCGAGGGCATGGCGGTAGAGCTTGGCTCGGGCCAGTTGATCCCGGGCTTCGAAGACCAGTTGGTTGGCGTGAAAGCCAATGACGAGAAGGTCCTGAACGTAACCTTCCCAGAAGATTACAACGCCGAAAACCTGAAGGGCAAGGCCGCAACTTTTGATATCGTTGTCAACGAAGTGCGCAAGCCAGTCGAAGCCAAGGCCGATGACAATCTTGCCAAGATGTTCGGACTAGATGGCATCGATAAGCTTCGCGAACTGATGAAGGTTCAGGTTGAGCAAGAACATAACGGCCTAACCCGCACTTACATGAAGCGCCAGCTGCTTGATCAGCTTGCCGCCGATCATGATTTCGACGTACCGCCATCAATGGTCGAAGCTGAATTCGAACAGATTTGGGCACAGTTGGAGCAGGAAGCTGCGCGTGAGGAAGATGCTGAAGCCGCGAAAAAGGAAATGGAAGCAGAACGCGAAGAGTATCGCGACATCGCCGTCCGTCGTGTACGTCTTGGCCTGCTGCTCTCCGAAATCGGTCAAGCCAATGGCGTTGAAGTCAGCTCGCAGGAAATGAACATGCTCGTGCAGCAAGCTGCGCAGCAATATCGCCCTGAAGAGCGTCAGCGTTTTGTGCAGTATTTGCAGGAAAACCCGATGGCAGCGGCCCAGCTGCGCGCGCCGATGTTTGAAGACAAAGTAGTCGACTTCCTATTCGACAAGGCGACTGTTTCGGAAAAGACCGTGACTAAGGACGTGCTTGAAGCGGCAATCGAAGCAGAACCAGACGCTAAGCCAACTGCCAAGAAGAAGGCGCCAGCGAAAAAGGCCGCAGCCAAGGAAGAAGCACCTGCAAAGGTAGCGAAGCCTGCTGCAAAGAAGGCCGCTCCTAAAAAGGATGCAGAAGCCGCGCCAGCCAAGAAGGCGCCTGCCAAAAAAGCTGCGCCTAAGAAATAATCGTCCTGCTTTGGACAAACGGAAAGGCCCCGGGTATCCTGGGGCCTTTCTCGTTTCGGCGGATCCTGCTTACTTTAGATTACAGCGATCAGCCTTCATTACCTTGACGAAGTCGCGGACGAGTCTCTCTTTGTGCCCGTTTTCGGTATAGCCAGACTAATCAAATTTATGACTGTCACCATCAAGCTACTTTGTTCGACGTATGAGCACTTGGAAAAACTTAGCCGTTTTCGTGCTTGAAACTTTGGTTGCCCGCGCCGATGTAAGGTCTAACGCAAAACATAACATCTTAGAGGTATTTCATGCACGTTCCTTTTGATCCAGTTCAAGCATTGGTTCCCGTCGTTATCGAGCAATCGAACCGTGGGGAGCGCAGCTGGGACATTTTTTCGCGTCTGTTGCGCGAGCGGATCATTTTCGTGACGGGCGAAGTTGAGGACAATATGGCTTCAGTCATCACCGCGCAGTTGCTGTTTCTCGAATCGGACAATCCTAAGAAAGACATTTGGATGTATATCAACTCGCCGGGCGGCGTGGTCACTGCGGGCATGGCTATCCATGACACGATGCAGTATATCCGTCCGAAAGTCGGTACCGTATGCATCGGGCAGGCTGCATCGATGGGCAGTTTCCTGTTGGCGGCGGGCGAGCCGGGCATGCGCGTTGCTTTGACCAATTCCCGGATCATGGTGCATCAGCCTTCCGGCGGTGCCCGCGGCATGGCGTCGGATATTCAGATTCAGGCAAATGAAATCCTGCGTATTCGCAAGCGTATGAACGATCTTTACGCGAAATATACAGGCAAGCCTCTGAAGGACATCGAAAAAGCGATGGACCGTGACACCTTCCTTGAAGCTGACGAGGCGAAGGCTTTTGGCCTGATTGATGAAGTGTACGACAAGCGGCCATCGAATGCGGATACCGACGCAAGCTGATCACATTTGCTTTTCCAATGGCAGCTTGGTCAGGATGGACGGAACCTTTTCGGCTATTGCCAAATCGGAACGCATCTTTAGGGTGATGATTTAATAAAGTGCGCCTCCTTTCGGTGTGCAAGCAGGATATATTATGACGAAGTTAAGCGGATCAGATACAAAGAGCACATTATATTGCTCCTTCTGCGGAAAATCGCAGCATGAAGTCCGCAAGCTGATCGCAGGCCCCACTGTGTTTATCTGCGATGAGTGTGTCGAGCTTTGTAACGACATCATCCGCGAAGAAACAAAGGGCGCGCTGAACGGCCGCAGAGAGGGCGAAGTGCCCACGCCGCAGGAAATCTGCGAAGTCCTTGACGACTATGTCATTGGGCAGCCGCAGGCGAAACGAGTGCTGTCTGTTGCTGTGCATAACCATTACAAGCGCCTTAATCACGGTGGTAAGGGCGCGGATGTTGAACTTGCAAAGTCAAACATCCTTCTGGTGGGCCCTACCGGTTGTGGGAAGACCCTGCTTGCGCAAACGCTTGCCAAGACGTTTGACGTGCCTTTTACCATGGCAGACGCGACGACTTTGACCGAGGCTGGCTATGTCGGCGAAGATGTCGAGAATATCATTCTGAAGTTGCTTCAAGCATCCGATTATAACGTCGAGAAGGCCCAGCGCGGGATCGTCTATATCGACGAAATCGACAAGATCAGCCGCAAGGCGGAGAACCCATCCATCACCCGCGACGTGAGCGGCGAGGGCGTTCAGCAGGCTTTGCTGAAGCTTATGGAAGGCACAACAGCGAGCGTTCCGCCCCAAGGCGGCCGCAAGCATCCGCAGCAGGAGTTCCTGCAGGTCGACACAACGAACATATTGTTCATCTGCGGCGGCGCGTTTGCTGGCCTTGAGAAGATTATTTCAAACCGCCTTGAAGGCAAGTCCATTGGTTTTGGTGCGCATGTCGCCGATCCTGATGAGCGCGGTACTGGCGAAATTTTGAAACAGGTCGAACCTGAGGATCTTTTGAAATATGGCCTGATCCCGGAATTTGTCGGGCGCCTGCCTGTGACCGCAACGCTGGAAGATCTTGATATCGCGGCGTTGGTGAGAATTCTGTCAGAGCCTAAGAACGCGCTAGTGAAGCAATATCGCAAGCTGTTCGAGATGGAAGACGTAGGACTGAGCTTTACCGATGACGCGCTTGAAGCGGTCGCCAAAAAGGCGATCGAGCGTAAAACTGGTGCACGCGGACTGCGTTCAATTCTTGAAGCTATTTTGTTGGATACCATGTTCGATCTACCGACCTATGACGGCGTTGATGAGGTTGTTGTCGACAAAGACGTTGTGGAAGGCCGCAAGACCCCCGTGCTGGTATACGCCAAATCTGCCAAGGCGGGCAAAGAGGACGCCGCTTAAGCCAAGGCCCACTGGACTGTTGCAAACCGGCCACATTTGCGCACAAAATGCACTCTAATGCTGCTATGCACAATTTGCGGTAACGCAAAACCTTGCTTCCACCTTGCTGTCGGATAAACTACTTCCGTCCTATAGGTCGGACTGTCATTTTACTGACATTTTCTGGTCCCATGGGAAGGTTCGGCCCCTGTCGTGTCCGTGATTCGGTTTTTTCCATATTGCGCGCTCCGGATGGGGATGAAATTTAAAGGGGTTCATCCATGCAAGTTCGTTTTTATTTAGCCGCTAGTGCAGCTGCACTCACCATCGGCACCGCGTTATCGACCCCGGCTTATGCTCAGCAGATTACGTCGGGGGTTGACGGAACTGTGTCCGATTTAATTGGCAACGCAATTTCTAACGCGACCGTAACGGTAACCGACACACGGACCGGCAGCGTTCGTAGTCTAACGTCTGACGGCAGCGGCGGTTTTCGCGTCGGGAACTTGGTCACGGGCGGTCCTTACGTTGTCACTGTCAAGGCCGAGGGTTTCGAAGGTCAGACAGTCGAGAATGTTAGCCTTAGCCTGCAGGGCAATACGTCACTTGCGTTTGAACTCACATCCAGTAACAGCGGTGATGTGATCGTTGTTTCAGGCACTCGTGCTAACGTTTCGCAGCGTGCCGCAGGGCCCGGCACATCCTACAATTTGGAGACATTGGAAGGCTTCCCCTCCATCACGCGCGATGTTCGCGACATAATCCGACTCGATCCACGTGTCAGCCTTGACCGCGATAACGAAGTTGACCGTATCAGCTGCCTCGGTGGTAATGACCGTGGAAATACCTTTACCGTAGACGGCGTTGTGCAAGCGGACGTATTTGGATTGAACGGAACACCGTTTGCGGCCCGTAATGCGCTGCCGCTTCCTTTTGATGTAATTCGTGAGACATCGGTCGAATTCGCGCCATTCGACGTGGAATATTCGGACTTTACCGGTTGTGCGGTGAATGTGGTTACAAAATCGGGCCAAAACAAATTCCATGGTTCCGCCTTCTTCACATTCACAAATCAGGATTTGCGCGGTGATACCGCAGGCGAG
>CALGEE010000307.1 GCA_937881525.1 uncultured Sphingomonadales bacterium
AGAGCCGCGAGCGGGCGACGCAAATCTGACCCTGATTTTGCATAGATCCACCCAAAATGGCTGCAGCAATTGCATCCAGATCCTGTCCAGCCATGTCAGAAAAGACCAGTTCCGGTGACTTTCCGCCACATTCCAGGAGCACTGGTTTTAGCGTACTCTCCCCGACAGCGCGCATTATCGCCTTGCCGGTCGCGGTCGAGCCGGTGAATGCCAGCATATCGATGCTGGAGTGACGAGCCAACGCATCGCCAGTCATGCCGTCACCTTGCAGTAAATTAAGCACACCCGGAGGTAGCCCAGCTTCCATCGCCAACTCGGCAATGATCGACGCGGATCCGGGAGACAGTTCTGACGGTTTGACCACCACCGTATTGCCTGCCGCCAGCATCGGCGCGATTTTCATCATCAGATTGATTGCGGGAAAGTTCCACGGGATGATAGCACCGATCACGCCGCGTGGTCGCCGAACCTGCATTTCAAATGCACCGGCGTCGGTCGCAGGGATTGCGCCGCGCGGCCATTTGTCAACGGCCTCACCGTAATATCGGGTAAATCCAGCCGCGACCATTCCGGCCTCAAATATCCCAGCGCCTATAGGTTTACCCATGTCGCGGCAATCTGAGGCTGCAATCCGGTCTGCATTGGCCTCGATCAATCCAGCCAAGGCTTTTAGCATCCCGGCGCGCGCAACCGGGGGCAGGGTGCTCCAAGCTCCTTCAAAGGCCTGACGCGAGGATGTGACCGCCCGCTCAACTGCCTCAACCCCGGCGGCAGCGAACTCGCCCGACCTCTTGCCCGTCGATGGATCAATCTGCGTGATTAAGCGATCCGAAGCCGGGTCTGTGTATTTTCCGTTGATAAAGGGTGACAGGTCGATCGTTCCGTTCATGCTGCCTTACTCCTTGCCTTGCTATCTTCGCGGATCATGTCCGCCGCTTTCTCGCCGATCATGATGCAAGTTGCATTTATATTACCTGCCGGGATTGCAGGAATGATGGATGCATCCGCAACCCAAAGCCCATCAAGCCCTTTGACTCGCAGTCGGTGATCGACGACGCCATCGACGCCCGTCGCCATCCGGCAGGTGCCGCTTGGGTGATACATCAGGATGCCCGCATCGCGGATATGATGCTCAAGTCCTTCGTCACTTCTGTCTAAAGGCGAGTCGATGCGCGACACGAACGGCGCAAAAGACGGAGCTTTAAGGACATCTAGTGCAATGCGAAGTCCGGCGGTTAGCCGCTTCACATCGGCATCATCCCCGAATAACTGATGATTGATGACCGGTGGATCCGATGGTTTCGCCGAGCTAATTGTAACGGACCCACGCGAAAGCGGCCGGCAAAGGCCGACCGCCAGCGCCATTTGCGGCCTTGATATTCGCTTCGCCTTACCATCGACAATTTCATGGGCAGATGGCGAAAGGATAATCTGGATATCTGGCGCTGCAAGACCGTCTTCAGTGCGGACAAAAGCTTGCGCATGGCCTATCGGGGTGCTCAGCGGTCCCTTTCGGTTGACTAAATAGTTGAGCGCATGGATAGGCGAACGGATCAATCCCTGATCGCTGGTCAGCGTCGGGACCGTTGTTTCAAAACTGACCGTCGCGCCTGAATGCTCCATCAGATTGCCCCCCACCGCTGCACTGTCGACTATCGGCGTGATGCCGTGTTGGCGGAGCATCTCGGCAGGGCCAATGCCGGACAGCATTAGCAGTTTGGGGGATGCGATAGCCCCGGCACTCAGGATAACACCGCGTGCAGCCCTCGCCACAAGGGTTTCTCCTGCAAGACTGTAGCGAACGCCGCTTGCGCGATCGTTTTCGACTTCGATCCTTTCGACAAGCGCGCCAGTTCGAATGGCTAGGTTGGCCCGATTGCGAGCAGGGTCGAGATAGGCAGCCGCCGTGCTATGGCGCGCGCCTCGTCGCTGTGACGCCTGACAAATACCTGCGCCTTCACGCTTTTCTCCGTTGAGGTCGTCGGACCGGCCATGGCCCAGTTCGTCAAACGCAGCAATGAATGGTTCGACCAACAGGTGTGGCGATCGAGGTTGTTCAACCGCCAGTGGGCCATCTCCGCCGCGCTGATCATTGGCGCCGGTGTCGCTGGTTTCAAGGCGTCGGAAATATGGCAGCACGTCGTCATGGCTCCAGCCACGATTTCCAAGCTGCGCCCAGAGATCATAGTCAAAAGCATGGCCGCGCACAAACATCATGCCATTGAGCGAGCTACTGCCCCCCAACATCTTGCCGGCCGGCCACATGTCGACACGTCCGCCACGCGACAAGTCTGGCCTAGCGAAGTAATGCCAATTCATGTCCGGCCGTGGGAAGGAGAACATCATGAAAGCGGGAACGCTGATGAATGGGTGGTGATGGTCGCGCCCTGCTTCCAGCACCAAGATGCGGCACTTCGGATCTTCTGACAGGCGAGCGGCAATCACCGCCCCCGACGATCCCGCGCCGACGATGATGAAATCCCACTCTTCGCTATTTGCTCGTGACATATCCATCCAAGCTTGCGCCCCTTCACTTTTGCCGATGCATCTCTGATTTACGCATAAGCCGATCGCAAGCACACCGATTATTCGATATCAGTGAAATCGCTTTGCAATTGCTCTCATCAACCATTTTCAGGAAAGACAGTTGTAGCGCGAAGCCGCAGAAAAGAATAACCCATAGTTTTGATGTATCCGAATAGTAGGAAGGAGGTCACAGCAGCTTGGGCAATCCCTACACGATTGAACCGCAACTGCGGCTGTGGTCCGGGCGACCGGATGCCCTTTCTCGCGACTATGACCCTGATCAAGTTCAACCTTGGCGTCCCGAAGACGGTTTGCGACTTAAGCCAGCGGCATGGGCGGCTGAGGGTTTTCGGGAAATTACCGATATCGAAGACGGCTTTACCGTAGTCATAGGGGACATCACGCACCTAGAAGACGCGTTGCAGCGTCGCACTAGCCAGAGTGCGCTGAATTTCCATTTTCGGCTTACGGGCAGCAGTAGCATCGAAGTTGAAGGTGAGGAGCCGATGACCGTCCATCAGCAGACGCTGGTGCTATTGTTAAGCCCGGACGGTATAGCTAAGACCGAACGTTTTTTCTCCGGCGAACATGAGCAGTCGGTGACGATTTGTTGCCAACCCGAATTCATTCTCAAACGATTTGACGATACCAGCGAAAAAATGCCCAAAATCCTGAAGGCCTGCCTTGAGGGGGAAGCTGGACAGCCTATCTTCGCCAGCACATCGCTCAGCGTTCAAATGGCTTCGGCTGTCAAGGCGCTGGTGGAAAACGAATTCGAGCAGGATTTTCGTCGCGTATTTGTCGAATCAAAAGCACTCGAGTTGCTTCTATTGTCGCTCGTCGCGCTAAGCCAATGTGAAGAGCGTCAGGAACGTGGGTTTGTCCGGCTTGGCCAGCGCGATGCAGAGCGGGTCGCAGTTGTTCGCAAATCGCTCGATGAAAATTTTCTTGATCCGCCGTCCATAAACCGGCTCGCGCGCGAAGCTGGCGTCAATGAAGCCAAGCTGATGCATTTGTTCAAGCAACAGATAGGTGAAACAATTTTCAACTATTCGCAACGACTGAAGATGGAGCATGCAAAGCATCTGCTTGAGAAAACAGAGGAATCGATAACAGAAATAGCCTTCGAGGTCGGCTATGAATATTCGAGCAATTTCACGACCGCTTTCCGTCGCCATTTCGGTGTAACGCCAAAAACCGCAAGGCAGGCTGAGGGGAAATAGGGAACAACCGAATTGCATAGCGTTTTACCGCAACGCCATAAGCGAGCAGCTTGGGCTTCGCCTATGCAGAATTCTTGAGGCAATCACAAAAAGGGGTCGTCAGTGCAAGAAATGTTTAACGCAATCCTGATTGAAGACGTCGACGGCAAGCCGAAAGCCGGATTGACCCGGATGTCGACCGAACAGTTGCCTGCAGAGGCCGTGCTCGTTCGTGTTTCGCATTCCGCACTCAATTATAAGGACGGCCTAGCAGTATCAGCAAGGGGCCGGATCGCCCGCAGCCTGCCGATGGTTGCAGGCATCGATCTGGCTGGAAAGGTTGAGGAATCATCAGACCCGGCATGGAAGAAAGGCGATCGCGTTCTGGTAAACGGCTTCGGCCTGTCTGAGAAATATTGGGGCGGATACAGCCAATTTGCTCGTATGAAGCCAGAATGGCTGGTTCGCATTCCCGAGGAGCTGACAGCTGAAGAGGCCATGGCCATAGGTACTGCCGGATATACCTCCATGTTGTGCGTGCTCGCTATTGAAGACCATGGAATTAAGCCTGGCGATGGCCCGGTTTTGGTGACGGGTGCTTCTGGCGGCGTTGGATCCGTTGCCGTCATGCTACTTTCGGCACTTGGCTATGAAGTCGTGGCAGCCAGCGGGCGGTCAGAAGAAAATGAAAAGTTCCTCTCGGGTTTGGGCGCGTCCAGACTGATTGGCCGTAACGAACTTGCTCGCGCGGCCAAGCCGCTTGAAGCAGAAACCTGGGCTGCGGTCGTGGACAGCGTTGGTGGCGAAGTGCTAGCAACGGCAATTGCACAAACCCGCTATGAAGGCATTGTTGCCGCATGCGGTCTCGCTGGAGGGACGGGTCTTGCGTCTACTGTCATGCCATTCATCCTGCGCGGTGTTACATTGCGCGGTATCGATTCAGTGATGGCTTCACAGGCGCGGCGACAAAGGGCATGGAATAGGCTGGCGAAGCTTGTTGTTAAATCCCAGCTCGCCAGCATCTACTCGGTTGAAGCGATGAGCGAAGTTCCAAGCCTGGCGCATGAAATAATTGATGGAAAAATCCGAGGGCGCGTTGTCATCGACGTAAATGCCTGACTGAACCGTATTCGGAGTAGAAAGCATGGTAGACGAAACCCTTGACGGGATTATAAGCGGAAATCGTCATGCATCGCTGGCCGAGTTGCGCCGCCGCACGGCCAAGGCGGCGAGCGCACTTCACGAAGTGGGTATCTGGCAAGGCGATCGGGTGGCGCTGCTTTTACGCAACGATATCGCCTTTTTCGAGGCAACGATGGCCGCTTCAGTGCTGGGAGCCGTAACCGTACCGCTCAACTGGCATATGACGACCGATGAAATCGACTATATCCTCGAAGATTGTGAAGCAAAGTTAGTCATGGCTCACGCCGATCTCGTCGATGAGGCGTTGATAGCCATCTGTGCCGGGCGAGAGCTGGTCGTCGTTGAAACCCCGCCGGAAGTATCGGAGCAATATGATCCCATGCGCCCCACGCGACTGTCCAATGCGCTTCCAATATGGAACGAATGGGTCGAGGGTCATGAGCCTTGGAGCCGCCCCAGCATGCAGGTCACTGGCCCCATGTTTTACACATCTGGGACCACGGGGCGGCCAAAAGGTGTGAAGCGTCTTCCAATCTCGCCGGACGCGGTGAAAGCGGTAATGCAACGTGCCAAGGTTTCATTTGGCATTGGCGGCGAAGGCGTTCGATCGGTTATGACCGGCCCACTCTATCACAGTGCTCCCAACGCTTACGCGATGCAAGTATTGGGCGAAGGCGGATTGCTGTTACTCCAGGCCAAGTTCAATCCTCTTGAGCTGCTCGAAATGATCGAACGCTACCGAATTACAAATTTGCACATGGTGCCGACCATGTTCGTCCGCCTCTTGGCGCTCGATGAAGCTGAGAAAAAACGCTTCGACCTCTCCAGCCTAAAGCATGTCGTTCATGGCGCTGCGGCTTGCCCCGCAGATGTGAAGCGCGCGATGATCGAATGGTGGGGGCCGGTTGTTCACGAATATTATGCAATGACAGAAACGGGCTTTATTGCCATTTCGAACAGTGAGGACTGGTTGCGCTACCCCGGAAGTGTCGGGCGGGCAGCTCAGGGCGTAATCATCCAGACACGGCGAGAAGATGGCACTCAGTGCGAGCCCGGCGAGCCCGGCGAAATTTTCGTGCATTCAGAAACCACCGGGCACGTTGCCTACCTGCACGCTGAGGAAAAGACCGCCGAACTCCGCCATGGTGATTTTATCGCGACCGGCGACATAGGTTATCTCAATGAGGATGCCTTCCTGTTTATTTCCGACCGCAAAACGGACATGGTCATTTCCGGCGGAGTAAACATCTATCCAGCCGAGGTTGAACAAGCGCTCATTGGTATGGATGGGATCCGCGATTGCGCCGTATTTGGCGTACCACACCCCGAATTTGGCGAGCAACTGGTCGCCGCCATCCAGCCTGCCGCCGGAGTAACGCTGTCGCAAGAGAATGTGCAGGCTTTTCTGAAAGGCCGGATTTCGTCCTACAAGGTCCCGCGCATCGTGCGGGTTTGCGATCATTTCCCGCGCGAAGATTCTGGCAAGGTCAAAAAACACAAACTGCGTCAGTCGCTATTCGGCGAAATAGCCGCCTGAATGCCCGCTCTTCGAAAGGTTGCCATTGTCGGGGCGGCAGCAAAGCCGCCGGGCAGATGGGCTCCCATCGAACATGATGGTGATGCTCTGATTGAACTTGATGTGCTTGGACCGCTCGTCATTCAGGCCCTAGCGGAAGCCGGACTGGACCGCAGTGCTGTCGATACGGCGGCCTTCGTCACGCCCAGCCCGTCGACGCGGCAGCTTGGCTTTTCGACCTATATGGCCGCGAGGCTGGGGCTGCGCTGCAAGGGTTCGGTTTCCGAGGTCAGCGCGCTGGGGGTTTCTGGCGGCCTTGCCTTTGATCAGGCGCTGGCTGATATTGCGCTGGGTCGTGCCGATGCAGCGCTCGCGCTGGGTATTTCCTATCAGACCAACGCCCCTCTGCCGCTAATCATGGATAACAGCGTGCGCGCTGTGGGTGACGTCGATTTCCAATCGCCCTTTGGCCTTACACCCATCAGCTGGTACGCCTTTGATGCAGCGCGATATATGCATGAAACCGGTGTGACACGCGAACAGATCGCTCAGGTCGCAGTGAAGAGCCGTTCCCATGCTATTACGAACGAACTGGCCCAATTTCGCAAGCCCCTGACGCTTGAAGAGGTGCTCGCCCAGCGTATGATAGTATCGCCGCTCGGGCTTTTCGAAGTGCCGTCAGTCGCCGACGGTGCAATCTGCCTAGTCCTCACCAGCGAAGATGCCGCGCGCGCCAGTGGCAAGCCCTATGTGACTATCACAGGTCGCGGCTATTACCATGAGGGCTATCACCAGATCGGCGGCAGGCCGCACGACATGACGGCCTTTCCCGCAGCAACATTAGCGGCGAGGGCTGCGCTCGATGATGCAGGTTTGAGCTTGGGCGATATCAACCTTGCTGAACTTTATGCGCCCTGCACTATTACTGAAATACTCGTAAGTGAGGCGATCGGGTTTTGTGAACGGGGCAAGGGCGCGCTGGATGTGGCGACCGGCGCGACATCTGTCGGTGGGCGTATACCGATTAATACCTCGGGCGGATGCCTTTCACGGGGGCACCCGCCATCGCTGACCGCTCTCTACGGCTTGTTTGAACTTCGTCAGCAGTTGCTTGGTCGGTGTGGTGCGCGGCAGGTAAAGGACGCGCGGCTGGCTATGCATTGCTGCGAGCTTGGGAATTACAATGCGGCGCTGATCCATGTGCTGGAGGGGCCGCAATGACGCTTCCGATCATCTATATCGACGCAGAACTTCC
>CALGEE010000308.1 GCA_937881525.1 uncultured Sphingomonadales bacterium
ACCTGCCCCCTCAATCACCCGTTTCGCTGATATCGCAGCGGCGAGTACCCGCTGCGGCATCGCATCGAAACACCATTTGCATCAGCCTGTCGATCTGCTCCTCAACAAAGACCTGACGCTCAATCAGCCGATCTACTAACCGTTCCCGCGTCGGCGTTCGTGTGTACTTGGACAGCCCACGCAGCCGCTTCTGGGCCTTATCTATGGCGCGGTGGCCTCGATGTATCGGGCACTCTCGCTGCGAGCCGTAGGCCACGTTCCAGCCGCGTACCGATGCGAAGTGTGTCTTGCCCATCGGGAGGACCAGCGTAGCGCACCTGCGGCCTGTACGTGGGCACAGCGCGTACCAACGCTCGCCACCGAAGGGGGCGGGCATGCAGTCGAGCCATAGCAAGCAATCGATGTCTCTGCCGAATGCACGCCCCGTAATCTTCACGCAGGGGGAAGGCTCACGACATTCGATGTCGGTGACGATGGTCAGCCTTGCTATCGCCTGTCCGTCGTTGCTCCAGTTCAGTTCCCGACGGCTGAAGCAATGGCGCTTTAGCATGCCGAGGCCTTTAAGGTGCGAAAGGCTGATACGAAGGCAGTCATCGGTGGTCCACCGATTGCTGCGTCGTCCAGATCCAAAGCCGCCCATGCTCGCCTCCACAGATTAATCGAAATATCCTGCGTAAATAACATTTTTAAGTGGCTAAGACGATAAATAAAATGCAATTAATGTAGCGGCGCCAAATTACCTCAGGTAGAATTTTACACGTAAAAAACTGCAAGTTCACGGCAATCATAAAGGCATCAGCATGCGAACCTAACCGACAAAAGTTACAAAAGGGGGCTTTTGATGGTTTTGAAGGTTGGTTTTCATTTCTTCAAGTGGCTGCCGGCCGGAATTGGGCCGAGAGCGGACTGACTGCTTTCGGCTCGACGAACGCGCGAAGCGGACTTTCCGGTTACGACCCAAAAGCGGACATTGGCACCAAGCGCATTAGTCTACGAAAGCTTCACGAACTCTCAATGCGGGAATACACCCATCTCCACACCTGTTTTGTCATGCAAGGCAAAGCGGTCGATAATATCGGCGCTAGCCTCATTATACCCGATAACTTCTACGTGGCGTCCATCACGCCTTAGCCGAGCAACAATTTTGTCCAGCGCACCGACGCCCGATATGTCCCAGAAATGTGCAGCGTGGACGTCGATCGTCACGCGCTTAGCGCTGTCTTCAACGAGGAAGGCACGGGTAAAACGGTCCACTGACGCAAAAAATATCTGACCGGTGACAACATAGTTCGCTTCGTTTCCGTCCGCCGATGCCGTCCGGACGACGGCAAACATTTTGCGAACCTTGCCGGTGAAAAAGATGCCTGACAGCAAAACTCCGACCAGCACGCCTTTGGCAAGATCGTGGGTTGCGACCACAACAACAACTGTCGCCACCATTACCACCGACGATGTCCATGGATGGCTGCGCATATTAGGGATGGAGTTCCAGCTGAATGTGCCGATGGACACCATGATCATTACGGCGACCAATGCAGGCATCGGGATTTGCCCGACATAGGGACCGAGCACCGCCAACAAGAATAGCAGAAATGCGCCTGCAACAAATGATGAAAGACGCGTGCGTCCGCCCGAGGTCACATTAATGACCGACTGGCCGATCATAGCGCAGCCGCCCATCCCTCCAAAGAGAGCGGCAACGATGTTGGCGCTGCCTTGCCCGCCACATTCGCGGCGCTTGTCGCTTTCGGTGTCGGTCATGTCATCGACGATCTGTGCCGTCAGCAAAGATTCCAGCAAACCAACTGCCGCCATTGTGAGCGAATATGGCAGGATGATCTGCAACGTTTCCAGATTGAGCGGCACATCTGGCAAGGCAAAGCTCGGCAGGCCCTGTGGCAATGCTCCCATATCGGCAACTTTGTTTACGTCCACGCCGGTTATAATGGTGATTGCCGACAGGACGATGATTGCTACCAACGGAGACGGCACCGAATGTGTCAGGCGGGGAAAAAGGTAGATGATCGCAAGCCCGCCCGCAACCATTGCATAGGTTTCCCACCCGACATTTGTCAGTTCGGGCAACTGGGCCATAAAAATCA
>CALGEE010000309.1 GCA_937881525.1 uncultured Sphingomonadales bacterium
ACTATCTTTAGATGCAGTGCACCTTTGAAACCGGAGAGAATTTAACTCAATTCGCGCTTTGTCTACTAAGTGGGTTGAAAATCAGGGTAGCAACGGGCAAAAGCAGAATATGCTATCCCAGAGAACTCGCAATGCCATTCGCGCCATGCAGCATCTCGCGGATCATTATGGAAAAGGCCCTGTCCAGCTTGCGGACATCGCAGAGGCCCAAAAAATTCCACCTAAATTCTTGACTGTCATATTGCTGAGCTGTCACGCTCTGGCCTGATTGCGTCACAACGTGGCAAGGACGGCGGCTATTGGTAGGGCGTGCCGCCGATCGACATAAGCTATGGCGACCTCATCCGGATCATCCGCGGGTCACTGGCGCTGGTGCCATGTGCAAGCCGTTATGCCCACGAAACCTGCAAGAACTGTGTCGAGGAAGACAATTGCCGCGCGCCCGCTTTAATGTTTCAGGTGCGCGATAAAACCGCCAATCTCCTTGATAGCATCAACCTGTCAGATGTCGTGGATGCGGACATCTATCTGCAGGCAGCAGAGTAATCCATCGGTCATCGTTGCTGCCGCTGCGGCTAAACAGTTCCTTGGGCGGCACAAACAAATTAGAGGGATATAAAGCTGTGGCTAATGTAAGTGCTACTGATTATGAATCCGCATTCCGGAGCAGAGGGCCAGGCTTAGATGTTCGAATATGTTACCAACGTCGATTGGTCTGCGGTTGCGCCTTACATCGCCGTTGGCTTTGCGGCGCAATTGGTCGACGGAGCGCTTGGTATGGCTTTTGGCGTCATCTGCAGCACCTTGCTGGTCAGCGTCATGGGCGTTGCGCCTGCCCGCGCATCGGCGGGCGTGCATTTTGTTGAATTGTTCACCACCGGCGCGTCGGGCATCAGCCATGTGTTGCACAAAAATGTCGATTGGAAATTGTTTAGCCGCATCGCCATTCCCGGCGTCATTGGTGGTTGCACAGGGGCATATTTATTGGCGAACATCCATACGGAGGCCGCCCGGCCTTTTGTTATGGGGTATCTTACGCTGATCGGCTTTTACTTGCTGTATAAGGCATGGAACTTCACGCATGAGCAAAAACCACGCGACCCTAAAGTAACTATGCCGCTGGGTCTTATCGGCGGTTTTCTCGATGCATCGGGCGGAGGGGGCTGGGGCCCTGTAGTCACGTCCAACCTTCTGATTCAAGGCGCAGACCCGCGTAAAACAATAGGCACGGTGAACACGGCAGAATTCTTTTTGACTGTCGCAGTCTCCTTAACCTTCATTCTGACCATCGGATTGGAAGCATTCACCGTCGTGACCGGCGGGCTGCTTATCGGCGGATTGTTGGCAGCGCCATTTGGTGCATTGATCGCAAAGCGGATTCAACCGCGCAAACTGCTGTTCGCGGTAAGTTCCGTGCTTGTAGCCACCAGTCTGTTCAGCCTCTACAAAGCATTGGCCTAATTCCGCACTAAGCTTGCATTTGAAGCGCAACCCACATATAGCCGCGCGCTTGTCGTGCATGGTCATCCCTGGAGGCGTGGCGGCAAGGTAACTTTTTTTGGAGAAACAACATGAGCGATCAGCTGACTTTGTCGGCAGAGACGCGCGATCGGGCAGGCAAGGGAGCCTCCCGCGAATTGCGTCGTCAAAACCGAGTGCCCGCCGTAATTTACGGCAACAAACAAGAACCCGAACTCATCCATGTCAAGGAAAAGGCGCTCATCAAATTGTTGATGACTGGCCATTTTTCGAACAGCGTTGTCGAGATCGAACTTGGTGGCAAAAAACAGATCACAATCCCAAAGGATGTTGCATTTCATCCTGTCAGCGATCGTCCAACACATGTTGACTTCCTGCGCATCGTCAAGGGCGCAAAGGTGAATATCGAAGTGCCTGTCGTATTCATCAACGAAGACGCTTCACCTGGTTTGAAGCGCGGTGGTGTTTTGAACATCGTGCGTCACGAACTTGAACTCATCTGCGAAAATGACAAAATCCCTGATGACATCCAAATCGATGTTGCAGGCTTTGACATTGGCGATTCGATCCACATCAGCCATGCAAAGCTGCCTAAGGGTTCGGAAAGCAAGATCGCCGACCGTGATTTCACCATTGCGACCATCGTTGCACCATCGGCGCTCAAGTCGACCGAGGGTGACACGACCGCAGAAGGTGAAGCTTAAATCTATCTCCGGGGCTGGGTTTCGGCCCGCCCCGGATATTCCCCCAAGGGACACGCGCGATGCAATTATGGGTAGGTCTCGGTAATCCAGGCGCCACCTATGCGATGCACCGGCACAATATCGGTTTCATGGCGCTCGATGCGCTTGCCGAAATTCACGAACTACCGCTTCCGGCCAAGAAATTTTTGGGCTGGGTTCAGGAACTGCGCATTGGTTCCGACAAAATCATCCTCCTAAAGCCCGCGACGTTCATGAACGAAAGCGGCCCCAGCGTGCGCGCAGCTATGGATTTCTATAAGCTTAAACCCAAAGACGTCACCGTCTTTTACGACGAGCTCGATCTTGCCCCGTTCAAGGTAAAAGTTAAAATCGGCGGCGGCGCGGCTGGCCATAATGGCATCCGCTCTATCACCGACCATATCGGTGCAGATTTCCGCCGCGTGCGGCTGGGCATTGGCCATCCGGGCAACAAAGACCGCGTAACCGGCTATGTGCTCGGCAATTTTCACAAGAGCGAGATTGACGATCTCGCCGACTTGCTTGGCGCAGTATCGGCCGAAGCCGATTGGCTGGCCAAGGGCGATAACGTCCGCTTCATGAACGACGTCGCCATGCGGTTGCAGCAGGATTAGGGTCAGGACCACTTAAATCCACCTTCGCGGCGTCAAAATGGCAAAGATATCGGAGGAAAATGTCCGCCGCAGGCAATGATTCTGCCTGCAAGGGCATTTTGCTGCGAGATCGAAGCCATTTTGGCGTCCCTCGGATTTGACCCATATTGTTCAGTGCAAGGCGGTAAGCGCCGGACTTAGTGGTTCTAAGTCCAAGCTTGCCAACGCAGCAATGGACAATATGGCCTCAAACTGGGAAATTGCATTTAAGTGGTCCTGACCCTAGCCCGTTTAACGATGCTTGTGTCATTGCATTGGTGGACTTGCTGCCGAACGTCCCCTAGGGCCGCTTTATTCTGTCTGTGACGAGGATTTTATGGGTTTCAAATGCGGTATTGTGGGTCTTCCCAATGTGGGCAAGTCCACCCTGTTCAATGCGTTGACCGAGACA
>CALGEE010000310.1 GCA_937881525.1 uncultured Sphingomonadales bacterium
TAGATTTTTGAGCTTTGTGAGAGCTTTGCGCGGACCCCTGCGTCATTGGCAGGCGCCCAACCATAAAGCGTGGCCATCGGCTGATCCTCAACGACAAGCGTTTCTGTTTCACCAAAGCCATTGAACTCGGTGCGCATAGCGCAGCCATAGGCGCCGGTCATGCCAACTTCGATATAATCACCAGTTTGCACATCATCAGGCAGGATGAAAGGGCCCGTCATATGGTCCATATCGTCGCAGGTTGGCCCGTAGAAGCTGAATTCAGCCATCTGAGTACCAATTGAGGTCTCGGACCGCTGAAGGGCCACAGGGAAGCGCCAGCCGATATGTGCAGCATCAAATAACGAACCATAAGCGCCGTCGTTGATGAATAATTCGTTTCCGCGACGCTTCTCAACCTTCACCAATAACGACGCATATTCAGCGCATAATGCACGGCCCGGTTCGCACCAAAGCTCCGCGGAGTAGCTAATTGGCAGGTCTTCAAAGCAGTTGTGAATGACGTCGAAATAGCCCTCAAGCGCCGGCGGCTCCATTCCGGGGTAGACGGACGGAAAACCCCCACCGATATCAACGATATCAACGGTAACAGAAGCCTCGACAATCGCGGCGCGGACATGCTCCATAGCCTGGGCATAAGCGGTTGGCGCCATGGCTTGGCTACCCACATGAAAGCAGATCCCAAGGCTGTCTGCGACTTGACGCGTGGCAACCAGCAAGTCTGCGACTTCAGACGGATCAGTACCGAACTTTGAGGCAAGGCTCAACTTTGCGTGGTCGGAAGAGACGCGAATGCGCACGCACAATTCAAGATCTGTCGCGCCATTTGTGGCGCGCACGATCTTTTCCAGCTCGTCATGACTGTCGAGGCTGAATGTGCGAACATTATGGTTATGATAGGCCTGCGCGATGGCGCGCTCGCTTTTGACCGGGTGCATGAAGCAAAGCTTCGCATCGGGCAGGAATTTGTGGACCAGCCGGACTTCGCCCAAGGATGCAACGTCATAATGCGTGATGCCAGCTTCCCAAAGGGTCTCAAGCAGTGCAGGCGATGGATTGGCTTTTACGGCATAAAGCGACTTGCCCTGAAACTTCTCAACGAAGAAACGGGCAGCGCGCGTGGCGGCGTGCGGGCGGATTAGCGTGATTGGTTCGTCCGGGCGAAGCGCGCGGACTACAGCAAGTGCGTCAGTGTTCTCGTACAATTCAAGGGACCCCCAAAAGATAATAAAAAACAACAAGGCTGCCTTGCGGTTATTGGAAGTCCCCCTGGGGCAGCGGACGAGCGCATTATCAAAAACTGGTGGGTTGTAAAGTGATTCGTTCGGGTTTTAGCTCAAGCGGTCCCTAAACTCGGTCCACTCGAATGTACGGACGCATTCGAGCGTGTCTGTCTCGCTATTCCAGAGCCAGAGTGACGGCAAAGGCACCCCGTTAAAGGTGTTCGTCTTCACCATGGAATAATGCGCTTGATCCAAAAATGCGAAGCGCACTCCAGGCTCTGCAGGAATGGGAAGAACATAATCCCCTATAATGTCACCAGCTAGGCAGGATGGCCCTCCTAGACGCACTGGAGTGCCTTCCGAGCGCTCTTTGAGCATTGCCGGGCGATAGGGTGCCTCGATCACGTCAGGCATATGGCAGGTGGCACTAATATCAGTGATGCCGACCTGAATACCGTTCTCGAAAACATCTAGCAGTTCACCGATGAGTATCCCTGCATCAAGTGCAATCGCTTCACCAGGTTCAAGATAGACATCCAAACCCGTTTCTGCGCGTACATTTTGGATGAGTGCGATAAGTTCGTCGCGCTGGTAATCTGCGCGCGTAATATGGTGGCCGCCACCAAAGTTCAGCCAACTTAGTTGCCCGAAATAAGGAGCGATATGCGGCTTCAGTGCTTCCCATGTGCGCTTCAGCGGTTCAAAGTCTTGTTCGCACAAGCTGTGGAAATGAAGGCCCGAAACGCCTTCGAGATGTTCGGCCTTTAACTGGCTTATTGGAAAACCAAGCCGCGATCCGGGCGAACAGGGGTCATATTTAGGTACTTCGCCCTCAGCATGTTCGGGATTGATCCGAAGGCCAACATCCACGCTATCATTTAGGAACGACGCAAAGCGATGATGCTGATGCGGACTATTGAAAATGACATGATCGGAGATATCGACGATCTCGGCCATGTCAGATTCTTTATAACCAGCGCAATAGGTCGCGATTTCGCCCTTGTAATAATCTCGCGCGAGACGCGATTCCCAGAGGCCAGAACTGCATACGCCATCCAGATATTCGCCAATGATAGGCGCCACTTTCCACATGGAAAATGCCTTCATCGCACACAGTATCTTGGCACCAGAACGTTGTTTTACATCGGCCAATATGGAGAGGTTCCGCCGCAACGCAGCCTCATCCACCACAAAGGCGGGCGACGGCACGCGATGAAGGTTAAAATGGGCAAAAGCCCCCGGATCGCCTGCTTTGGTTTCCATTAGAACTGTAGCGGCCCATCAAGTTCCTTCACTTGCCAAGGCAGACCATGCAAATTGAGCATGTCCATGAAGGGATCGGGGTCGAACTGTTCGATGTTCCACACGCCAGAGCCAGACCATTTTCCAGTTACCAACATCGCCGCGCCAATCATCGCTGGTACGCCTGTTGTGTAGCTGACGGCTTGGTTGCCGGTTTCGGCGTACGCATCTTCATGGTCGCAGATATTGTAAATGTAGAGCGTTTTTTCTTTGCCATCCTTGCCAACGCCAGTGGCTATACAGCCAATGTTGGTCTTGCCCTTGGTCGTTGGACCAAGCGAAGCGGGTTCTGGCAACACAGCCTTGAGAAACTGAAGCGGGACGATTTCTTTGCCTTCATACATCACAGGGTCAATCCGAGTCATGCCGACCGCCTGAAGTACGTTCAGGTGGGTGATATAGGCGTCACCAAAGGTCATCCAGAACCGAATGCGCTTGATTTCTGGCAGATGGGTTTTGAGGCTTTCGATTTCCTCATGATACATCAGATACATGTTCTTCGGGCCGACGGCTTCAAAGTCGAAGCTTTGCTTCACTGACATTGCTGGTGTTTCCACCCATGCGCCATTTTCCCAGTGACGCGCCACGGCAGTAACTTCGCGGATGTTGATTTCGGGATTGAAGTTTGTGGCAAACGCCTGACCATGGTCCCCGCCATTGCAGTCGAGAATATCAAGCGTGTCGATGCGGTCGAAGTGATGTTTTTTCAGGTAGGTTGTAAAAACGCTGGTCACGCCGGGATCAAAACCCGAACCCAACAATGCCGAAAGGCCAGCGTGCTTGTAACGGTCCTGATAGGCCCACTGCCAATGATATTCGAATTTGGCGACATCAAGTGGTTCGTAGTTCGCCGTGTCCATATAATGAACGCAAGCAGCCAAACACGCATCCATGATGTTGAGGTCTTGGTAAGGCAAAGCAAGGTTGACGACCAAGCTTGGCTTGATTTGGTTCAGCAGCGCAGTTGTCGCGGGGACATCATCGGCATCAAGGCCATAGGTGTCGATATCAACGCCAGTGCGGTCCTTAACTGACGCTGCGATCGCGTCGCATTTCGATTTGGTGCGGCTTGCAAGGCTGATTTGGCTGAAGATATCCGGGTTCATAGCCATCTTGTGGACTGCAACCGACCCGACGCCGCCTGCGCCAATTACCAATATCTTGCTCATCTGCAGTTTCCTCTTATCAGAGATTCGTTCAGCGCACGCATATAGGGGCCTTTTATGACAGGACAAGAATTGGCTGCGGCCATCAAGACGCCAACACATGAAGGTGTGCAGCGGGCTATGACCAAGATTGCAGCTATTCTGCCCAAAACACCGTTATTGCCGCTTGAGGTGGATGGCGTAACGCTTTGGTGCAAGGCCGAAATGCTACAACCCGTCGGCGCGTTTAAGATACGCGGCGCTTGGCATCGACTGTCCGACCTAAATGAAGCAGAGCGCGCACGCGGCGTTGTTGGCGTGTCCAGTGGAAACCACGCCCAAGGCGTCGCGTGGGCGGCAAAGAAGCTTGGTATAGCCGCTACAATCGTCATGCCGTCCAATGCGCCGCGTATGAAGCTGGAGGCGACAAAGGCACTGGGTGCTCGGGTTGTGCTGTATGACCGTGCAACCGAATCGCGTGATGACGTTGCTGCCAGTTTGATTGCCCAAAGTGGCGCGAAATTGGTGCATGCCTTTGGTGATCCATGGGTCATTGAAGGGCAGGGCACTGCTGGCATTGAAATAGCAGAGCAGCTTGCAGCGCTTGGTTTGGGCGGTCCCGATATGATTGTTTCATGCTGCGGCGGGGGTGGTCTGGCCTCCGGTCTAGCGTTGGCCTGTCCGGACGCAGACATTGCGATCGTTGAGCCCGAAGGCTGGGACGACATCATAAGGTCGCTTGAGGCAGGCGAAATCCTACCCGTAAAGGACCTGACGCACCCAACCCATTGCGACGCACTGCAAACGCCGCAAACTTATCCTGTTAATTTTGAGATACTGCGCCGACGCGTATCCAACGGAGCGTTCGTTAAAACAGGCGAGGTCGTCACAGCTATGCGCGTCGTGTTTGAAAAACTGCATCTTGTTGTTGAACCCGGCGGGGCAGTGGCGCTAGCTGCTGTGCTTGCAGGTAAAATTCAACCGAAGGGCAACACCGCGATTACGCTGTCAGGCGGAAATGTCGATCTGAACGTATTTATGAAGTTACTATCTCAAGCTGCCTGAGCGACAGGGATTTCCATCCGGTCCCAAATTTCAAGCAACGCCGAAGTCAAATCGCGCATCATCTCCTCATTATGCTGAGGTCCAGGTGTGAAGCGCAACCGCTCGGTGCCGCGCGGCACTGTGGGGTAATTAATTGGCTGCACATAGATGCCATATTCAGCGAGCAAAATGTCGCTGATTTTCTTCGCTTTCACCGGATCGCCAACCATCAACGGCACGATGTGGGTGTTGCTCATCATCACAGGCAAGCCAGCATCGAAAAACAGTTTTTTGAGCATCGCTGCATTCGCTTGCTGCGCGTCGCGTTCTTCGCTTGAAGACTTTAAATGGCGCACTGCGGCCAAAACACCGGCGACCAACACCGGCGACAATGACGTCGTAAAGATAAAGCCAGGCGCATAAGAGCGGATAACGTCGATGATATTCTGATCAGCCGCGATATAGCCTCCCATGACACCAAAAGCCTTGCCCAATGTGCCTTCGATAATTGTTACGCGGTCAGCGACGGCATCCCGTTCGGAAATGCCACCGCCACGCGCGCCATACATGCCAACGGCGTGCACTTCGTCACAATAGGTCAGCGCATTATATTTGTCTGCAAGGTCGCAAACCGCTCCGATAGGGTCTCACCTCTAGGTCAGAGAAGGTAGCCCCGCTGTTAGGCGCTACTCGATAGCCAGGCACGAACAGCCCA
>CALGEE010000311.1 GCA_937881525.1 uncultured Sphingomonadales bacterium
TTCGAAGGTTTTTCATCGGAATCTCACTTTTTAGCCGTTACAGGCAGTTTAACTGGCCCCTAAAAACTGCGGATGTTCCCCTGCATCCAGACTTCGCGATTGGTGGTTTTGGCTATCTCCATAAAGAGATCACCTGAACCACCCTGAACCGCTAGGCTCGAAGGGCCCAACCCCTCGATAGCAGCATTGAATTTTGTCAAGCCACTTCGTCAGCACATCAGGGTCACTCGCTACCACAGCACGGCGAACAACAGCCCCTTCATCATCGACTACACAAATATGTGTGGCCTTGTCAGATACATCTAATCCTGCATAAATAGTCATCGGTCACTCTCCTTCTTTGGAACCCCACCAAAAGAACAGGACCTACCATCGCCGCGCTACGCCGGATTTTTCAAAAATTTCGCCGCGCAGAACATCGCACCGGCGGCATAAAGTTCAATCCCCAGCGGCATCAGAACTCGGGCGTCATAGCCATCGACCCCGAGACTGATCACCCGCCCCATGGCGATGCAAAATTCGCTGATCGCGATGACGTAGAAGAGTCTATATTCAGCCTTGATAAAGGCATAGACACCAACCGCCGCCAAACCAATGAAATGCCCCCCAATCACCGCCCGCGCGCCGCTCAGGCCGGCAACCCCATCGGGCGCCCAAGAAAAAGCATTATCGGCGAGGATCCGCGCCGGGTTGAGATAAGCGACCAGCCCCAAAAGAATAAACCCGATCACGACGCTGGCGGCGATAAACTTTAGAAAATATTGCATGGTCTTCCCTCTTGTGATGGACGCGCTGGCGCTACACCAGCGGATATCCCATGACTATGAAGTGATCGGAACCGGTAAGCGAGACCTGTATCGGCCAATCACTCACCATATCCGGCCATTTTGTTTAATGTTGATTTGCGCGAAATTCAGATGGGGACTGGCCAGTCCATTTTTTGAACGCCCGTCCGAAATGCGACGGGTGCTCGAATCCTACCTCATATGCAATCGCCGAAACCGGCTCGGCTGTTTCTCTCAATAACTTTATCGCGAGCGTCCTGCGAGCATCACTCAGTATCGATTGATAAGTGGTTCCGGAGTTCTGCAAATGGCGGCGCAAACTGCGCGAAGACAAGCTGATTTTGGAAGCCGCCAGATCCAAAGATGGCGGAGCGGAGATTTGTTCGAAAACCAGTTTGGACACGGCACCAACGACTGACATCTCTGCAGTCAGATCGGTCAGTTGTTTCTCACAAAACTCTGTGATCAATCGGGTGGTTTGTGGATCGGCTTTTTTGAGTGGTTTGTTTATTAAACGCTCATCTAGATGAATATGCGTATAATCACAGCCAAACTGCAGCGTGAATCCAAACTGCTTGCGAACCTGATCGAACCCTTCAGGTTGCGGCAATGCTAGATCGGCATGAGTCACAAGGTGCGCGCCATCCAGAGCTTGTTTGAAAAAATTGTCTATAAACAGCAGGAATGAACTCATGGCAAAATATTTCACAAGTTCATCGTCCAGATGTGGCTCTACAATAAGAACTGGACCGGTATCTGAATCTTCCAAGCTTGACGTCAGTGTTCTGGTGTAGATCGGATTGTACCGTGTGATGAGCCGTAACGCCTTTGCTATTCGCCCGCTTGTTGCAAACAGGATCAAGACAGCATTCGATGTGGCATCAATTGCTTGATCCTTCATATCTAAAGCAAGGTGACGATTTCCGGTCAATTTAATGGCCCGCCTGATGAATTGCTCGTGCTGTTTCTGATTTAGTCGGAAAGACTCGT
This sequence comes from uncultured Sphingomonadales bacterium, assembly GCA_937881525.1. Classification (GTDB taxonomy): domain Bacteria; phylum Pseudomonadota; class Alphaproteobacteria; order Sphingomonadales; family Sphingomonadaceae; genus Sphingorhabdus_B. The sequence continues at coordinate 1,776 of CALGEE010000311.1, forward strand.
TTTCCAGATCATGACTGGAAAAGCTCAAGCTTTCGAAAATTTCCGCTTCAGAAAATCCAGAATCAATGAGATGTTCAACGATCAGACGCGGAAAGATCGGTAGATGGCTTGATACAGGATGGGGTTTTTTATCGATAACCATGGTCTTGATGGTTTCACAGAACTACAGCCAAGGATCAAGTTAGATTTAACGTCCTCTTTTGCGCCCACAGCTGCCATTAGGAATGTTTCATCGAGTGTCGTCTTTTGGCGAAAAATGACCATACGATTGTAGGGGTCTGACTGGCTCAAACGGGCGCATTGGCAGACATTGGGGCTGAGCGCTTTTAGGTGCTCGCAAGCGCTGAGACTTTGGTCAGCAGCTTTTCTCGAAACGCTGGTTTGGCATCAGAGGCTAAACAGAGAAAGACGCCTGTCAGAGCCTGTCTGCGAAATCCTTCCAAGTCAAAATACCCATTCGCCCAATCCTGCCTTGCAAGACGATAACAGCCGTAAATCTGTGGTCCGAGAACCTCCGGCGGCACCTGGCCGCGCAGCAGCCCTTGGCTCACTGCTCGGCCGCACGCTTCAATGGGTTGGCGAACGAAATGGGCGAAGATGCCTTTGTCGGAACTCTGCTCGAAAACGCCGGAGCGGTCACCTGCAATCAGCGCTGCTCGATAGAATGCCTCATCCATCGCGAAGTGATCAGCCAAATCGTTGATCTGTTTTGCAAAAGACTCTTCGACAGGACCTGAGCCTGCCTGATCTTGGATGATGCGCAATTGCTCAACCAATTCATCGATCATGATCGCGAGGATTTCTCCCTTGCCGCCAATCAAATTGTATATCGTGGGTACGGTCACACCAGAACGCGCGGCAAGGTCGCGAATCTTCAATGCCTCAAAGCCTTCGCTCGCGATCAGAGTGCGCGCTTCGCGCAGGATCGTGTCCCGGCGTTTCGCCATGTTCTTTGAGCGCGCGCTTTCGCTTGAACCAAGAGTCTCGACAACCATTAGGCATCCTTATGTCGCTTTTTGGATTGACACAATAATTAAACGTTGCTAAAATTTAAACACTGTTAAATCGAAGGGAAGACTCGCTCATGTCTGAACCTTACTATATCGACTCAATCGAAGCCTGCGCGGCGCACTATGGTAATGATGCCG
>CALGEE010000312.1 GCA_937881525.1 uncultured Sphingomonadales bacterium
GTGTATGGTCCATCCCCGCCCGAGCTTCACTGCCATTGCGCGGCGGAATGGCGGAACAGACAAGTTCGACGCGCGCGCCGACATGACTCACATGCCAGTCCAGCGCATGGGTACTAATCACGCCGTTGAGTTGCGCCACCAGCCTGTCTGCCATTGAGAGCATATGGGCATAAGCGTCGCGGGTAATGACCTGCCCCAACATCGCATGCATGGCCGTAATCGCCATCGCATTGGCCGATAATGTCGTCCCAATTCCGCTATGCCCGGCTGGGCGTGATGCGTTCAGCGCCGCCATCCGTTTGGCGATCTCTTCTGTAAAGCCGTAGACGGCGCACGGTACGCCGCCGCCGATGGATTTGCCGACCACCAATATGTCCGGCTTTGGGCCATGCATATTGCTGTGCCCGCCATAGCCGGATGAGATCGTATGGGTTTCATCAAACACCAGGATTGTGCTGGTTTCATCACACAGCCTGCGCAATTCCGTCAGAAACTCCGGTGTATCGCGCACCATGCCGATATTGGTCATCAACGGTTCGGCCAATACGCAAGCGATATCGCCACCGCGCAAAGCAGAGGCAAGCGCGTCCACATCGTTGAATTCGATTGCAACCGTCGTCGGCAACAAATCTTGCACTTGCCCGATCAGGCTTGGCCGGTTGACTGCACGGCCATCGCGCAAGTCGATGAACACATCATCGACCGCGCCATGATAGCAGCCGTTGAAGATCAAAATCTTGTCGCGCCCAGTAATCCCCCGACACCAGCGAATAACGGCTCGGTTTGCTTCGCTTGCTGTCGTCGTCACTTGCCATTGCGGCAGTCCGAACATGTCGGCTAGCATAGACCCAAGCTCTGCGCCCTTTGCGGTCGGCAACATATAGCTTAAGCCCTGCCCTGCTTGCGCTGCTATGGCCTTGGCAAGCGGGGCGGGCGAATGACCAAACATGCTCGCAGTATCGCCAAGGCAAAAGTCATCGAAGATCTGCCCGTCGATACTCGTCAGGGTCGCTCCAGAAGCCTCCGCAGCGACGATTGGGAACAGACTGGACCAATCGAGCATCCAATGGAAAGGGACGCCCTGAAACCATCCCTGAGCGCTTTTGGCATGCGCCTTGGACTTTGGGTTCGCTGCAATAAACCCTGCAATTTCACGTTCGCGCATTGCTTCGATGGAAACCCTTTCCATCACAGACGATCCATCATTGCCGAATAAAGCATCCCGACAACATAGGTAGGTGATCGTAGCAACTTGCCACCGGGGAACCCACGATGCGGGATTTTTTCAAAAAGGTCGAAATTGCGACTGTCGCCCTTCAACAACTCCGCCAGAAGCTCGCCCACCAGCGTTGTGAGCAACACGCCCTGCCCAGAAAAACCATGCGCGAACAGCGTATTGCCGGCACGACCAATGTGCGGCAGGCGGTTCACGGTGATCCCGACCGTACCACCCCAGGCATAGTGGATCCGCGCATCCGCCAATTGCGGGAACAGCTTCAGCATATAGGGTCGGACAAATGCAGCAATATCCTCCGGCGGCTTCGGCGTATATTTTTCGCCACCTGCAAAAAGCAGCCGATTATCGGCGGACAATCGGAGATAGTTAAGCACAAACCTACTATCCGATACCGCTGCATTCGATGGGATAAGGGCGCATGCGCGGTCTTCACCCAGCGGTTCGGTCGCAATGATATAGTTCAATACCGGCATCGTATACCGACCCGCCTTGGTAACCAAATCTCCAGTTTCTGTGTCACAAGCCAAAAAGACATTGCTAGCCGTTACGGACCCAGAAATCGTGCGGATAAGGACCTTTTCACCTTCTCTGATTGAGACAGCCCTGCTGCCTTCAAAAATTCTCGCACCCGCACTCTTGGCCGCCCGCTTTAAGCCGCGCGCATATTTTAAGGGATGAAGATGACCGCCTTTTGGCACATAAATACCACCATGATATCCTGCAACGTTGACATATTGATCGATATCCGTCGGCGCGACCAACACGGCTTCGCCCCTACCGAGCAACCTGTCACTAAAGGCCACTTCATCTTCCAAATAGGCAAAGTCACTCTTCTTCGCCGCCAAATGGATGTGCCCATGCTGCAAATCGCAGTCGATTCCGTGGCGTTCAATCCGTGCGTGCACGCGATCGCGCGCCGACATCGCAAGGTGGTAAAGTTGCTGCCCGACATCTTCGCCCACCAGTTTAATGAGGTCCGTGGCCGCCATGTTAAATCCGGGGATCATCTGCCCGCCGTTTCGACCCGATGCGGCGAAGCCAATGTGTTCGGCCTCAAGCAAAACGACATCAAGCCCCGCTTCGGCGCAGGCCACTGCTGCTGACAAGCCTGTGAAGCCCCCGCCGATGATGCAGATGTCGGCCTTTATGTCAGCGATTAGCGGCCCATCGGGGCGATAGTCACCCGCAGATGCTAAATAATAACTATCATTTAACGGAT